>NZ_JBFUFC010000177.1:0-8217 GCF_056403635.1 Microbacterium sp. P2_F9
CCCTCGACAAGCTCAGGAACCGCGTGGCTCAGTAGGGCTGGAGCACGCCCAGTGCCAGCAGCACGATGAGCGTCGTGCCCAGTGCGAGCCGGTAGATGACGAACGGCAGGAAGCTGTGCTTGGAGATCCAGCTCATCAGGAAGGCGATGATCCCGAGCGCCACGACGAACGCGACTCCGGTCGCCACCGCGGTCTCGCCGAGGGTGAAGACGGTCGGCTCGCCCAGGCTCTTGGCGAGCTGGTAGAGGCCGCTGCCGAACACCGCGGGGATGGCGAGCAGGAACGCGTAGCGCGCGGCGGCCGCCCGCTCGTAGCCCAGGAAAAGGCCGAGGGTGATCGTGCCGCCCGAGCGTGAGACGCCTGGGATGAGCGCGAGCGACTGCGCGAGGCCGTAGAAGATGCCGTGCGAGAGGGTGAGGTCCTCGAGCTTGCGTCGCTTGGCTCCCACCCAGTCCGCGACCCCGAGCAGGATGCCGAACACGATGAGGGTGCCTGCGATCAGCCACAGCGACCGGAACGTCGTCTCGATCTGGTCCTGGAAGAGCAGTCCGAGCACGACGATGGGGATCGTTCCGATGATGATGAGCCAGCCGATCCGGGCGTCCGGATCGTTGCGCGGGATGCGACCGAGGAGCGCGCGGAACCAGTGCCCGACGATGCGGACGATGTCGCGCCAGAAGAACACCACGACCGCCGCCTCGGTGCCGAGCTGCGTGATCGCGGTGAACGCGGCGCCGGGATCCTGGGCGCTCGGCAGGAGCTCGCCGAGGATGCGCAGGTGCGCGCTCGAGGACACCGGGAGGAATTCGGTCAATCCCTGGACGAGTCCGAGGATGATCGCCTCGATGAGGTGCATGGAAGCCTTTCAGTAAGTGCGGATGAGGTCGGTGAGCACGCGCTGCCCGAAGATGAGCGCGTCCAGCGGCACCCGCTCGTCCACGCCGTGGAACATTCCGGTGAAGTCGAGGTCGGCCGGCAGCCGCAGCGGTGCGAAGCCGTAGCCCGCGATGCCGAGCGCCGCGAGCGCCTTGTTGTCTGTGCCGCCGCCCATGAGATACGGGATGACCGGCACGCCGGGATCGTGACGCCCGAGAGCCGCCACCATCGCGTCGACAAGATCCCCTTCGAACGGCACCTCGAGCCCGATGTCCCCGTGCACGACCTCCACCTCGACATCGGCTCCGACGATCCGCCGGATGTCCGCGAGCACCTGCTCCTCAGTGCCGGGCAGCGCCCGCACGTCGATGAGGGCCTCAGCGCGGTCGGGGATCACGTTGTGCTTGTAACCGGCGGTGAGCCCGGTCGGGTTGGTGGTCGTCCGCAGCGTCGAGCGGAGGAATCCGGATGCCGCGCCCGTCGCATCGGCGAGCGCGTCAGGTTCGCCGGGGTCGCCGCCGGTGAGCTCGGCGAGCCCGTCCAGCAGCTGGCGCGTCGTGTCGGTGAGGCGGATGGGCCACTCGGTGCGTCCGAGGGCGGCGACGGCCTCGGCGAGGCGGGTCACCGCGTTGTCGGGGTGGTACCGGCTCCCGTGGCCCGCCTGACCGCGTGCGACCAGCCGGATCCACACCAGCGCCTTCTCGCCGACCTGCAGCAGGTACGCCCGACGGTCGCCCGCGAAGATCGAATAGCCGCCGACCTCGCTGATCGCCTCGGTCGCACCGGCGAACCATTCCGGCCGGTCGCGGACGACGAGCGCGGAGCCTTCGATGCCGCCGTTCTCCTCGTCGGCGAAGAACACCAGCACGAGATCGCGCTCCGGCTGCTCCCCCGCACGCAGCAGTTCGGCCACCGAGGCCAGGATCATGGCGTCCATGTCCTTCATGTCCACGGCGCCGCGTCCCCACAGCAGTCCGTCGCGGATCTCGCCGCCGAACGGGTCGACGCTCCAGTCCTCGGCGATCGCCGGGACCACGTCGAGGTGCCCGTGCAGGACGAGCGCAGGCTTGCTCGGGTCGCGTCCGGGAACGCGGGCCATGAGGTTCGTCCGCCGCGGAATCGGCTCGTAGAACTCGACGGTCAGGCCCAGGGCTTCGAGGTAGGCGCCGACGTATTCCGCGGCCTCGCGCTCGCCGTGCGCGCGCCCTCCGCCGAAGTTCGTCGTGTCGAAGCGGATGAGGTCCTGCGCGATCCGGACGACCTCGGGAAGGTCGGTTTCGGGCGTGGGCATGCGGACCAACCTACCGGTCTCACGTTGCCGCTCCGTTTCGCCGGGATGCCGCGAAAAGCGCTCCGTCGAGGTCTGTTCGGCACCCGCGGTTCGGAGCCCCGCGCGGAACGTGATAAAGTCGGTCCTCGGTTGCGAAACCGAAAAACCCATGCGCGGGTGGCGGAATAGGTAGACGCGCTAGCTTGAGGTGCTAGTGCCCGTATAGGGCGTGGGGGTTCAAGTCCCCCCTCGCGCACAGATGAAGAAAGCCCCGGTTATCCGGGGCTTTCTTCATTTCCGGGATCAGCCGGGCTCAGCCGGGCTCAGCCCAGCGTGACGTCGAACAGCAGGCCCAGCCCGTACGTGACGGCTGCGGCGCCGTAGCCGATGGCCAGCTGACGCAGCGCCCGTTTGAGCGGCGGGCCGCCGGACAGCAGCCCCACCATCGCGCCGGTCGCCATCAGGGCGATTCCGACGAGGACGAGTGCGATCAGCACCGCGGGCGCGCCGGACAGCCCGAAGATCCACGGAAGCACCGGGATGATCGCGCCCGAGGCGAAGAACAGGAAACTCGACAGCGCGGCGCCCCAGGCTCCCCCGACGACCTCGTKGTCCTCTCTCGCCTCGCTCTCGCGGCGATAGGGCTCGGAGCGGTCCGCGGCGTGCGCCGCGGCGACGACCTCCTGGGCGCGCTCCAGTGCCTCCTCGACGGGCATACCGCGCGTGCGATAGACGAGGGCGAGTTCGTTCGCGTCGAGATCGAGATCGGGGAGCACGTCGTCGGCGAAGTTGTTCGGCTCGGTCGACTCGAGCAGTTCGCGCTGTGAGCGGACCGAGACGAACTCCCCCGCCCCCATCGACAGCGCACCGGCGAGCAGCCCGGCGATGCCGCTGAACAGCACGAACTGGGGTGTCGCGCCGGCCGCGCCGATGCCCATGACGAGGGCGAGGTTGGACACCAAGCCGTCGTTCGCCCCGAAGACGGCGGCGCGGAAGGTGCCGGAGAGTCGTCGCCGGCCGCGGGCGGCGAGCCCGCGCACGACCTCGTGATGGATCTTCTCGTCGGCCGCCATCGCGGGGGTCGCGAACGGCTCGTCACTGTACGGTGAGCGCCCCTCCGAGTTCTGGGCGAGCGCGAGCACGAAGATCGACCCGAAGCTGCGCGCCATCCAGGCGAGGAGCCGCGTGCCGAGTCCTGGATGCGGCAGCCGGGACGGCTCGCCGCCGAGCAGACCGAGCCAGTGCGCCTCATGGCGCCCCTCGGCGTCCGCCAGCGCGAGGAGGATGTCGCGCTCCTCACCGTCGCGGCGCGTGGCGAGTTCGCGGTAGACCCGCGCTTCCGCGCGTTCGCTCACCAGATAGCGGGCCCAGCGACGACGGTCGCGGGCGGTGGGTTCGGCGGGCGCGCTCAATGAAGCCTCCGGGCGGCGGTATCGGGAAACCATTCCACGCTAGCCAGAGTCCGGATGCCGCCCCTCATCCGGGCACGGATTGCCAGCATTTCGGACCCCCGAACGGGCCTCACCGCAGCGCAGCGCGCAGCCCGCGCTCGCCCTCCGCCATCACCCGGGAGTGGGCCCAGGTGAACGCGGCGGCTAGGCCCTGACCCGCCCGCGCAGCAGGTCGATGCGCGCCTGCAGCTGCGCGACGGTGGCCTGCGCGACTGCCGGTCCGCCGCATACCCGGCGGAGCTCCGCGTGCACCGCGCCGTGCGGCTCGCCGGACTGGCGCGCATAGACGCTCACGAGGCTGTTGAGCAGCTGCCGCTGCTCCTTCAGCGTGCGGTGCAGCGCAGGCGGCGGCGCGGCCGCGGCATCCTCCTCGCTCGTTCCGACGCGTGCCTCGCGCACCGTGCGATGGCGGGTCTGCCGCGCCTGGCGCTGCAGGAGGAGCTCGTGCACGTGCTCGGGTTCGAGCAGGCCGGGAAGGCCCAGGAACTCCTCCTCCTCGGGCGTGCCGGGCACCGCGAGCTGCCCGAATTCGCGGCCGTCGAAGAGCACGCGGTCGAAGTGGGCCACCGAGCCGAGCGCCTGGTAGGTGAACTCGTCGGTCAGGGCATCCGAGGCGGAATCGCCGCGCTCGGCGGCGGCGAGCAGGTCATCGTCGAGCGCCCATTCGTCRTCGCCCTCCGAGTCGCGGTCGAGCGCATGGTCGCGCTCGCGCTCGAGCTCGTTCGCCAGGCCGAGCAGGGCCGGAACGTTGGGCAGGAAGACGCTCGCGGTCTCGCCGCGGCGGCGGGCGCGGACGAAACGGCCGATGGCCTGAGCGAAGAACAGCGGTGTCGACGCGCTGGTCGCGTAGACCCCCACCGCCAGCCGAGGCACGTCGACGCCCTCGGACACCATTCGCACCGCGACCATCCAGCGAGAAGTGCCCTGGGCGAAGGTCTCGATCCGCGACGAGGCCTCGGCTTCGTCGGAGAGGACGATCGTGGGCTCCTCCCCAGTGATCGTGCGGAGGATCGTGGCATACGCCCGCGCGGCGGTCTGGTCGGTCGCGATGACGAGCCCGCCGGCATCGGGCACCTGGGCGCGCACCTCGGTGAGCCGCCGGTCCGCCCCGCGCAGCACCGCCGGGATCCACTCGCCCTCGGGGTTGAGCGCGGTGCGCCACGCCTGGGCGGTGATGTCCTTGGTGTTGTCCTGGCCGAGCTGCGCTTCCATCTCGTCGCCCGTGCGCGTGCGCCACCGCATCGTGCCCGCGTAGACGAGGAAGATCACCGGGCGCACGACGCCGTCTTCGAGAGCGCGGCGATACCCGTACGCGTAGTCCGTGCGCGAGATCCGGATCCCCTTCTCGTCGGGGTGGTACTCCACGAACGGGATCGGAGCGGTGTCGCTGCGGAACGGCGTCCCCGACAGGAGCAGGCGCCGCGTCGCTCGCTGGTAGGCCTCGCGCAGCGAGTCGCCCCAGCTGAGCGCGTCGCCCCCGTGGTGCACCTCGTCGAGGATCACGAGGCTGCGGCGGTCTTCGACCAGTCGCTGGTGGACGGATGCCTTGACCGCGACCTGCGCGTAGGTCACCGCGACGCCGTGGTAGTGGCGGGCGGGGGCGACGTGCCGATTGCTGAACGACGGATCGAGCCGGATGCCGACGCGGGCAGCCGCGTCCGCCCACTGCGTCTTGAGATGCTCGGTCGGCGCGACGACGACGATGCGCTCGATCACCCGCCGCCGCATCAGCTCGCTGGCGAGTCGCAGCGCGAAAGTGGTCTTGCCGGCGCCGGGGGTGGCTGCGGCGAGGAAGTCGCGCGGTCCGTTTCCTGGACCGTCCGGGCCGTCGAGCGCGAAGTACCGGTCGAGGGCCTCGGCCTGCCAGGCCCGCAGCCTCTGGGCGGTGCCCCACGGGGCGCGCTGCGGGTACGACGGCGAGAGGTGCTCGGCGGCGAAGCCGCCGATATGGCCATCGTCGGTGCCGTCCGGGCGATCGGATTCGATCGCCGTGGCGGGTTCCGCGAGGAGCGCGTCGTCGTCCATCGTCCCCTCCCGCCGCTCGCCGTGCACCCGCCGCACACAACGAGTCACCACCCTAGACGAGCCCGCTGACACGGACCGGGTCCTTCGGTGCGCGATAGCCTGAAGGACGGTCGCGAACCGAGGAAGAACCCATGACGACGAACGACGAACACCCCGACCCGTACTTCGAGAACCCGCAGCCGCACCCCTGGCGCCGCATGGTCGCCCTCGGCGACTCGTTCACCGAGGGCATCGGCGACCCCGAGCCTGACTTGCCCGGTGGTCACCGGGGTTGGGCCGACCGCGTCGCGGAGGTCCTGTCGCAGCAGGTCGTGGACTTCGCCTACGCGAATCTCGCGGTGCGCGGGCGGCTGATCGGGCAGATCGTCGCGGAGCAGGTCGATGCCGCGCTCGCCCTGAAGCCCGACCTCATCACGTTCTCCGCCGGAGGCAACGACGTCATCCGGCCGGGCAGCGACCCGGACGCGGTCGCACAGCAGTTCGAGGACGCCGTCGCGCGACTGGTGAGCGGCGGCGCCACCGTCGTCGTGTTCACCGGCATCGACACGAACTTCACCCCGGTCTTCCGCAACCTCCGCGGCAAGGTCGCGATCTACAACGAGAACATCCGCGGCATCGCCGACCGCTATGACTGCGTCGTCGCCGACCAGTGGGCGCTCAAGGAGGTGCAGGACATGCGGTTCTTCGACGACGACCGCCTGCACATGAATCCGCTCGGCCACCACGAGGTGGCGCGCATGGTGCTGCGGACGCTCAACGTGCCCAACGACCTGCTGCCCATGCAGCCCGACCCGCTTCCCACGCGGACGTGGCGCGAGGCGCGCGCAGTCGACCTGGTGTGGGCGCGCGAGTACCTGGTGCCCTGGGTGCTGCGCCGCGTGCGCCACGAGTCCTCCGGCGACCTCATCACCGCAAAGCGCCCTGACCCGCTGCCGGTGCACCGTGCGGTCGCAGAGGCGGATGCCGAGCCCCACGTCCCGGACGCTCCGTAGCCGTCAGGCTCGACTGCCCAGCGCCCAGAGCGCCACAGCGCTCGCGGCGGCGACATTGAGCGAGTCCACTCCCCCGGCCATCGGAATCGTGACCACGCTGTCCGCCGCGGCCAGGGCATAGCGGCTCAGGCCGTCGCCCTCCGCGCCGAGCATCAGCGCGACACGCTCCGGCCGATCCGCCGCGAACGCCTCGAGCGACACCGCGTCGTCGCTGAGGGCGAGGGCGGCGAGGTGGAAGCCGTGCTCGTGCAGGATGGTGCGGGTCTGCCGCCACTCCGGCAGCCGGGTCCACGGCACCTGGAACACGGTTCCCATGCTGACACGCACGCTCCGGCGGTAGAGCGGGTCGGCGCAGCGTGGACTCACCAGCACGGCGTCGGCGCCGAGACCGGCGGCCGCCCGGAAGATGGCGCCGATGTTCGTGTGGTCCATGATGTCCTCGAGCACGACGACGAGCCGGGCATCCGCGATCACCTCCGCGACGGTCGCCGGAACGGGCCGGTGCATCGCCGCGAGCGCGCCCCGGTGCACGGCGTAACCGGTCAGTCCCTCAGCGACCTCGGCCGACACCACGTACACCGGCACCTCGGGGTGCTCAGCGAGCAGGACCTCGGTATCCGCTGTCCACTTCTCCTGCACGAGCACCGAGCGGGGCAGATGCCCGGCACCGAGCGCACGGGAGATGACCTTGGCCGACTCCGCGATGTAGAGACCGCCGGCGGGCTCGAGGATCCGGCGCAGCGCGATGTCGGTCAGGTCACGGTAGTCGCGGAGACGCGGGTCATCCGCCGCTTCAATCCGCTCGATCCGCACGGGACCACTCTTACACGGCATTCGTAACATGCCGGAAAAGCCGCTGGGCTACTCTCTGACCCAGGAGCAGAGCCGTGACGACAGTGACAGCGTTCGACCAGGCGACCGCCGCCTCCATCGAGGAGGCGCTGGACGCCCTTGCGGGGCGCCGCATCGCCGTGCTGACCGGTGCCGGCGTGTCGACGGATTCCGGCATCCCGGACTATCGCGGCAAGGGCGCACCCACCCGCACGCCGATGACCGCCGCGCAGTTCCTCGCCGACGAGCAGTCCCGCCGGCGTTATTGGGTGGGGAGCCATCTGGGCTGGCGAGCCTTCGCGGCCGCGCAGCCCAATGCCGGCCATCGCGCCCTCGCCGACCTCGAGACCAGCGGCGTCGCGGCCGGAGTCATCACTCAGAACGTCGACGGCCTGCACGTGCGTGCCGGCAGCCGGCGGGTCGTCGAGCTGCACGGCACCATGCGCCGGGTCTTCTGCACCCACTGCGGTCAGGTCTTCGATCGGCGGGATCTCGCCACCCGCGTCGAAGCAGACAACCCCTGGATCGCGATCCCCGACAGTGTGGCCCTCGGTCCGGACGGCGACGTGCTGCCCGAGAGCACGGACGGATTCCGCGTCCCCGCGTGCTCCGTGTGCGCCGGGATGCTCAAGCCCGACGTGGTCTTCTTCGGCGAGTTCATCCCGGCCGAGAAGTTCCGCGAGGCCGAGCAGCTCGTCGGTGCCGCGGACGCCCTCGTGGTCGCGGGCTCGTCGCTCGTGGTCAATTCCGGCATCCGTCTCGTCGAGCGCGC
>NZ_JBFUFC010000178.1:0-8071 GCF_056403635.1 Microbacterium sp. P2_F9
ACCCGACCCTCCACGCCGTGCAGGGCACACCGGATGCCGCCCTCCGCGCGGCACTCGACGCCAACCCGGACGCCGACGGCTTCGGCCCGGCCGCCGTGCTCGGCATGTACGAGAACTACCTCGGCGGCCCGGCCGAGGGCGCCGAGATCTTCGCCGTGCCCGGCACTGCGACGACGGCCGACCTGACCGGCTTCCCGCCGACGATCATGATCAACGGCGAGGTCGACGAGCTGCGCGTCTCCGGCGAGGCGTTCGCGGCGGCGCTCCTCGCGGCCGGCACCGAGGTCGACGTCTCGACCGAGCCGGGCACCCGCCACGGCCACCTCAACAATCCCGATCAGGCTGCGGCCGCGGCATCCCTCGACCGATTCGCCGCCCGCATCCTCGAGCTCTCCCCCGCCACGATTGACCGCCTCGCGGCCGCCCCCGGCCCGGCCTGACCGGCCGGCCCTCCCACCACCCTGAGAAGGATCTCCCCATGACGAACCCCACCGCTGCCGAACTGATCGCGCGCAGCAACCGCCTCGGCGCCGACCCGAAGAACACCAACTACGCCGGCGGCAACACGTCCGCCAAGGGCACCGAGACCGACCCGGTCACGGGCGAGCCGGTCGAACTGCTGTGGGTCAAGGGCTCCGGCGGCGACCTGGGCACGCTGAAGGAATCAGGGCTCGCGGTGCTGCGGCTCGACCGCATGCGCGCGCTCGTGAACGTCTACCCCGGCGTGGAGCGCGAAGACGAGATGGTCGCCGCGTTCGACTACTGCCTGCACGGCAAGGGAGGCGCCGCCCCGTCGATCGACACGGCGATGCACGGCCTCGTGGATGCGCCGCACGTCGACCACCTGCACCCGGACTCGGGCATCGCGATCGCGACCGCCGCCGACGGCGAGGCGCTCACCGCGGCCGCGTTCGGCGCGAAGGTCGTCTGGGTGCCGTGGCGTCGCCCCGGCTTCCAGCTCGGCCTCGACATCGCCGAGATCAAGGCGGCGAACCCGCAGGCGATCGGCTGCATCCTCGGCGGTCACGGCATCACCGCGTGGGGCGACACCTCGGCCGAGGCCGAGGCGAACTCGCTGTGGATCATCGACACCGCCGCCGCGTACATCGCCGAGCACGGTCGCAGCGCGCCGTTCGGTGCCACTCTCGGAGGCTACGAGGCCCTGCCGGACGAAGAGCGCCGCGCCCGCGCCGCCGCCCTCGCGCCGACGATCCGCGGCATCGCGTCGCACGACAAGCCCATGGTCGGGCACTTCACCGATTCGGATGTCGTGCTCGACTTCCTCGCGAGCGCCGAGCACCCGCGTCTCGCCGCGCTCGGCACGAGCTGCCCCGACCACTTCCTGCGCACCAAGGTCAAGCCGATGCTGCTCGACCTGCCCGCGACGGCCACGGTCGAAGAGCAGCTCGCCCGCCTGAAGGAGCTGCACGAGGAGTACCGCGCCGACTACCAGGCGTACTACGACGCGCACGCGACCTCCGACAGCCCCGCGATCCGCGGCGCCGACCCGCTGATCGTGCTCGTCCCCGGTGTCGGGATGTTCTCCTACGGCGCCAACAAGCAGACCGCCCGAGTTGCCGGCGAGTTCTACGTCAACGCGATCAACGTCATGCGCGGCGCCGAGGCGCTCTCCACCTACGCGCCGATCAGCGACGCCGAGAAGTTCAACATCGAGTACTGGGCCCTCGAAGAGGCCAAGCTGCAGCGGATGCCCAAGCCCAAGACCCACCAGGGCCGGATCGCCTTCGTCACAGGCGCGGCATCCGGAATCGGCAAGGCGATCGCCACCCGCCTCGCCGCCGAGGGCGCCTGCGTCGTCGTCGCCGACCTCGACCTCGAGAAGGCGCAGGCGGCGGCCGCCGAGCTGGGCGGGACGGATGTCGCGATCGGCGTCGCCGCGAACGTCGCCGACGCCGCCGGCGTGCAGGCCGCGATCGACGCCACCGTGCTCGCGTTCGGCGGGGTCGACCTCGTCGTCAACAACGCCGGACTGTCGCTGTCGAAGCCGCTGCTGGAGACCACCGAGAAGGACTGGGACCTGCAGCACGACGTGATGGCCAAGGGCTCGTTCCTGGTGTCGAAGGCCGCCGCACGGGTGCTCATCGACCAGAAGCTCGGCGGCGACGTCATCTACATCTCGTCGAAGAACAGCGTCTTCGCCGGCCCCAACAACATCGCCTACTCCGCGACCAAGGCCGACCAGGCCCACCAGGTGCGCCTCCTCGCCGTCGAGCTCGGCGAGCACGGCGTGCGGGTCAACGGCATCAATCCCGACGGCGTCGTCCGAGGCTCCGGCATCTTCGCCGCCGGCTGGGGCGCCAACCGCGCCGCGACCTATGGCGTCAAGGAAGAGGACCTCGGCCAGTACTACGCCAACCGCACGATCCTCAAGCGCGAGGTCGTGCCGGAGAACGTCGCCGACGCCGTCTACGTCCTCACCGGACCCGAGCTGAGCCGCACCACCGGCCTGCATATCCCGGTCGACTCCGGCGTCGCCGCCGCCTTCCTCCGATGAGCACGGGCGCGGTCGCGGCGGTCGACCTCGGCGCGACCAGCGGCCGCGTGATCGTCGGGCACGTCGGCCCGGACACGCTCGACGCGACGACGGTCACGCGCTTCCCGAACAACCCGGTCCAGACCCCGGACGGCCTGCACTGGGACATCCTGTCGCTCTATGCGGGCGCCACCAAGGGGCTGCGCGAGGCGTTCCGGGCCGAGCCCGGCATCGCCAGCATCGGCGTGGACTCCTGGGCGGTCGACTACGGCCTGCTGCGCGACGGGCGGCTGCTCGGCAACCCGTTCCACTACCGCGATGCGCGCACCGAGCGCGGCGTCGTGGCGGTGCACGAACGGATGCCGCACGCCGAGCTCTTCGAGCGCAACGGGCTGCAGTTCCTCCCGTTCAACACGCTCTACCAGTACGCCGCCGAACCCGCCTCGATCCTCGACTTCGCCGACACCGCTCTGCTCATTCCCGACCTGATCGCCTACTGGCTCACCGGCCAGGCGCGCGCGGAGCAGACGAACGCCTCCACCACGGGCCTCGTCCGGGTGCTCGATGGCACCTGGGACGAAGAGCTCATCCGTGCCCTCGGCAYCCCTCGCGGCATCCTCCCCTCCCTCATCTCCCCCGGCGAGCGCGTGGGAACTCTGCTGCCCGACATCGCAGCGGCGATCGGCGCACGCGCAGCGACCCCCGTCACCGCGGTCGGCTCGCACGACACCGCCTCTGCGGTCGTCGCCGTGCCGATGCGAGCGGATGCCGCGGCCTACATCTCCTGCGGCACGTGGGGGCTCGTCGGCGTCGAGGTGGACCACCTCGTCCTGACACCCGAGGCCCTCGCGGCGAACTTCACGAACGAGGGCGGCGTGGACGGCCGGGTGCGGCTGCTGCACAACGTCATGGGGCTGTGGGTGCTGAGCGAGGCCGTCCGCACCTGGGAGCGCGAAGGCCACCCGATCGACCTGCCGACCCTGCTCGATTCCGCTGAAGAGGTCAACACCGCGGTCCCCGTGTTCGACATCAACGATCCACGCTTCCTGGCGCCGGGCGACATGTCGGCGCGGATCGACGAGTGGTGCGCCGAGCATGACATCGCGGCACCTCGGACGCGCGCGGAGTACGCCCGCAGCATCATCGAGTCGCTCGCCCAGGCTTTCGCCGAGACCGCCGTCGAGGCGGGGCGCATCGGCCGGGTCGACGTGCGGACGATCCACATCGTCGGAGGGGGCGCCCTCAACGAACTCCTCTGCCAGCGCACCGCGGACCGGGCGGGGCTCCCCGTGCTCGCCGGACCCGTCGAGGCGACAGCCCTCGGCAATCTGCTCGTGCAGGCGCGGGCCGCGGGGCTCGTGACCGGGTCGCTCGAGGCGCTGCGCGACCTCGTTGCCCGCACCCACGCGCCGCGCCGGTACACACCGCGCGCTCGCTGATGACCCCAATCGATCATTTCGCTAGATAAGCTAGCGAAATGATCGATTTCACTCGCCGCCGCTGGGCGGGGCTGGTCTTCATCAGCATCGCCGTCTCGCTGATCATCGTCGACTCGACGATCGTCAACGTCGCAATCCCGTCGATCGTCGACGACCTCGGCATCACATCGACGCAGGTGCAGTGGGTGCAGGAGGCGTACACCCTGGTCTTCGCCTCCCTGCTGCTCGTCTTCGGCAGCCTTGCCGATCGCTTCGGCAGACGCCGCATGCTCCTGGTCGGCGTCGTCATCTTCGCCGCGGCGTCGGTGGCCGCGGCGTTCGCGGCATCCGGCGAGCTGCTCATCGCCGCCCGCTTCGTGCAGGGCGTCGGGGGCGCGATGATCCTGCCGGCGACCCTGTCGCTGCTCAACGCGACGTTCCGCGGTCGCGAGCGCACGATCGCCTTCGCGGTCTGGGGATCGACGATCGGCGGGATGGCCGCGGTCGGCCCGCTCCTCGGCGGCTGGCTGACGACGGCCTTCTCGTGGCGATGGGCGTTCGGAATAAACGTCCCGCTCGGCATCATCATCATCGTCGGGGTGCTGCTGACCGTCGCAGAATCACGCGGTCAGACCCGAGATCGCGTCGACGTCGTGGGCGCGCTGCTCTCGGTCGTGACGATGTCCACCCTGGTGTTCGCGCTCATCGAAGGCCGCAGCCTCGGCTGGTGGCGGAGCGAGTCGCAGCCGAGCATCGGCGACTGGACCTGGACCTGGGAGATCTCCCCCGTCCCGATCGCGCTCGCGGTCGCCGCCGTCGGCGGGGCCGCGTTCGTATGGTGGGGCATGCGGCGCACCCGAGCCGGTCGTTCCACGCTGATCGCGTTCGATCTGTTCCGCGTGCCGTCCTTCCGCAACGGGAACATCGTCGCGCTCGTCGTCTCGCTGGGCGAGTTCGGCATCATCCTCGCGCTGCCGCTCTGGCTGCAGTTCGTGCTCGGGCTCAGCGCCCTGCAGACGGGGCTGATCCTCCTCGCACTGGCGATCGGCTCCTTCGTGGCGAGCGGCTTCGCCGGCGCGCTGAGCGGACGGCTCGCACCCGTGACGATCGTCCGCGCCGGGCTGGTGGCCGAGATCGTCGGCGTCGCGGCCATCGGCCTCGTGATCGCGCCCGACACATCGTGGGCTCTCCTGCTTCCGTTCCTCTTCATCTACGGGCTGGGTGTCGGCCTGGCGACCGCCCAGCTCACCGGAGTCGTACTGGCAGACGTGCCGGTGGCCGAAGGCGGACAGGCATCGGGTACCCAGTCGACCTCCCGGCAGCTCGGCGCCGCGCTGGGGATCGCGGTCCTCGGAACGATCCTGTTCGCCGGCACGGCGACGGTGCTCGACGCGAAGCTCGACGACCGCGGCATCCCCGCCGATCAGCGCGACCAGGTCGTGTCGGCCGTCGTCGACTCGGCGGGGGGCGCCATCGCGGGTCTGGAGGCCTCCCCCCAGACGGAAGCGATCGCCGAGGACGCGAAGGCGGCACTCTCGGACGGCACCAAGTACGCCGCATTCGCGGCCGCCGGATTCCTCGCCCTCGGTCTGGTCGCTACGATCTCGCTCGGCCGCGGGAGGCGCCCGGCTGAAATCCAGCCTCTGCAATCCAACGCGGTGCCGACACCGCTCGACTGACAGGTCCAACGTTCTGGCCGGTAGACGGGCGGCGCTGTCATACCGAGACAGCAGCCCACCGGCACCGGCATGCTGGGGTGATGGCACTTCTCGGACTCGAGCACCCGATCGTCCTCGGCCCATTCGGCGGCATGTCGTCGGTCTCGCTAACCGCGGCGGTGAGCGAGGCCGGCGGCCTCGGCTCGTACGGCCTCTACGGCTACAGCGCCGCGCGCATCGCCGAGACCGCGGCGCAGCTGCATGCCGCCACGGCGAGGCCGTTCGCCCTCAACCTGTGGGTGCCGATCGGCGATGAGGCACAGCCGCAGGACGTCGACCTCGGGCCCGCCCTCGAGCTGGTCGCCCCGCTCTACGCCGAGCTCGGGCTCGACCTTCCCACGGCCGCGCCCGAGCGGTTCCTCCCCGACTTCGACGAGCAGCTCGAGGCGGCGCTCGAGGCCCGCCCGGCGGTGCTCAGCTTCGTCTTCGGGATTCCGGATGCCGCGGCCCTCGCCGCAGCGCGGGCCCGAGGCATCCGCATCATCGGCACCGCGACCACTGTCGCCGAGGCGCGCCTGCTGGCAGCTGCCGGAGTCGACGCCATCGCCGCGAGCGGGCTCGAGGCCGGCGGACACCGCATCTCGTTCCTCCGTCCCGCCGAGGAGTCGCTCGTCGGGGCATTCGCGCTCGTCCCGCAGGTGGTCGACGCCGTCGACGTGCCGGTGATCGCGGCCGGCGGCATCGCCGATCGGCGCGGAGTAGCCGCCGCACTCGCCCTCGGAGCCACCGGCGTGCAGGTCGGCACGGCCTTCCTGCGCACCCGGCAGTCGGGCGCGAGCGACGCGCACCGCGCGGGGCTGAACGGACTCGCCGACGACGCGACCGTGCTGACCCGGGCGGTCACGGGACGGCTGGCCCGCGGCATCCCGAATCGGCTCATCCGGCAGATCGAGGCTGCCGGGGCGATCCTGCCGTTCCCGGCGCAAGGCTGGCTGCTCGGCCCGGTGCGCACCGAGGCGCTGCGCCGCGGGTACGGCGACCTGCAGTCGCTGTGGGCGGGGCAGTCCGCCGGGCTCGCGCGCCATGACGACGCCGCCGAGGTGTTCGCCGAACTGGTGGCGGGCCGGGGCTGACCGCCGGGTGCTACCGGACGCCGCGGCCGGCGTCAACGGCCTGTCGAGGTCGCCCGCAGCGACCTAGCGTGGCGTCATGAATGAGCGACGAGTCGACCCGAACGAAGACATCGAGACGCCGACCGGCACCGAACCCGCACGGAACCCGACCGGCACCGAGGACGCCGAGAACCCGACCGGCGGCGACAAGACGACCGAGGAGCAGCTGGTCGCCGACAACCCGGCCGAGGAGGAGACGCTCAAGGCGCTCGACCCCGACGCACCCTCCGCCTGACCCACCCACGATTTCCCCTGCTGCCCGCCAGTGTTCGAGCACCCCAGACCTAGATGCTCCCCTTGACGCTGCGGATTGTATCGACCCCAGCCGAGTTCAACAGCCGCTGCTCACTCGGCATGAGCGCCTGGGTGATGTCGAGCGCGCCGCGTAACGTCTCGTTCGCCGGGGCCTTGCGCACGCCCCGGTTGCCATAGGTGCGCGCCCAGACACCGGCGACGTGTCCGGAGGGCGGCGCATCGACGACCCGGTTGGTCAGCGGATCGACGACCTTGATCCATGGGAAGTAGACCGCGCCCCACTCGGAGTGCCGCGGCGCGGCTCCGCCGGTCGAACTGCGTTGCGAGGAGTACGCACTCGATGCCGCTGATGACGAGTCGCCCCCAGCCTCTGCGTCGCTCTCGGCCTCGGACTCGCCGCCGGTCGACGCCGGCGAACCAGACGAATGGAAAGACGACGACGATGCGGTCGCTGGTTTCGTCAGGTCGTTCAGGTCGGCGACGGTCGCCGGCGCGTCGAGCACGGCGACCCTGTCCTTCATCCGTTCGCAGTGACTGAGCACCGCGTCGTAGGACGCGGCATCCGTGAATCCGGGCGCGGCGACGATGGTGATCTCGTCGATGTGCTCGAACGCAGACAGGCCCGGATGAGAGGGCGTTCCCGTCAGGGATCCGCCCTCGCCGACGTTCAGCACGTAGCAGCGCTGGCCGCCGTTGAGGAAGAACCCGTGCACGGCGAGCGTGAGGGCAGAGCTGGGTCCTTCGCTCGCGAAGAGGTTCGTGTACTGCGTCCAGTTGTCGACGACGGTCGGGATTCCCATCGGCGCTTCGGAGTCGTCGAGCGCTCCGACGAACGCGGCGACGCAGGTTCCGACGCCTTCGATCGGCCTGGCGCCGACGGGCATCTCTTCGACGTAGACGCCGGGGGTGAGGTACTGGGGCATGTGTCGGCCTTTCTCAGCGTGCCGTTCAGACGGATTCAGGCAGAGGGAGCGTGAGATCCCCGAAGTCTCCCGTCAGCAGGGTCCGGACAAAGGGATTCTCCATGGCGATCTACCTCGCCGGCCCTGGCCGTCCCACGCCCCGTGGCGCGCC
>NZ_JBFUFC010000179.1:0-8066 GCF_056403635.1 Microbacterium sp. P2_F9
GAGCCCGATCCAAGCCTTAGTGTTGGCACACCGCCTGCCGAAGTCGATAGTGAGACTCATGACAACGCCTATTGCCGCTGATTGGTATCCCGATCCGTTTGGACGCCACGAGCAACGGTACTGGGACGGTGCGCAGTGGACCGACCATGTGGCATCAGCCGGACTCCAGACGACCGATTGGCCCGTCGTCGCGACGCCGCCGTCGCCAGACGCGAATACCGGAGGCGCGCCCGCCGATTGGTATTCCGACCCGACTGGTCGGTTCGGTGTTCGCTATTGGGACGGTGCGCAGTGGACCGAACACGTGTCATCCGGCGGACAACAGGGGACAGACGCGCTCGACGGTGCCGAAGCCACAGGCTCCGACGCCCGCGGCCGGAACAGAATGGTCGAGCGGCAAGCACGCAAAGCCATCACCGACAGGCCCGTCGGCGGCGGGACCCTATTCACTGAACCGGTGCTGGTCGTGAATCAAAAGGTCCGGATGTTCGGTGGCACCATGTCCTATGACGTGTTCAACCAGCGCGGGGTACAACTCGGCCGCGTCGAGGAGGTAGCTCGCGGCCTCAAGGCGAGAACCAGCGACAGCTTCTATGGCCGCACCGACGATAGCCGCGAGTATCGGTTCCGAGTTGTCGACATGCATCGTCGTACGCAGTTGACGATCACGAGGCCGGCAAAGTGGTCTTCCGGTAAGTCCAATATGGTCGTCGAAGACTCACATGGCGTCACCATCGGTCAGATCACGCAGGAATCTCACGGGGTGGTCGGCGGTATGGCCACAGTCGCCCACGCTGCGCTCCAGAACGTCGCCGGGATCGCAGGCGTGGGGATCGGGCTTGTTGCTGGCGCCACGGCTGGGAAAGCCGCCGCCGGCGCCGCCGGAAAGTCGGTCGGCTGGATCGCAGGCAAAACGGTCCGTGTGGCTTCGGCCGCCACCGCTCGCTCGGTGCTAATCGCCAGCGGGGTCGCGGGTCGCATCGGCTCAGCAGCGGACGGCCTGGACAAAGTTGGTCACGCTCGATTCGGGCTGACGGCCGGCGGCGTGCGGCTCGGTTCAATGCACGCCGAAACGATCGAGGAGTGGGATTTTCGGATAGAGGATCCAGCAGGGACGGAGTTCGCCCGGGTGAGCAAGACCTGGGCGGGGTGGAGCAAGGAACGCTTCACGAAGGCCGACAACTACGTTGTCCAAATCGGGCAGCCATTGAAGGAGCCGGTACGTTCCCTCGTCATCGCGGTGGCCTTGGCTGTTGACATCGCCCTCAAGCAAGGAAGTCCGGCCGTAGACGCAGACCGAGGTCGGCGACGCCGGTAGCTCGGCCCACGCCGGCCGCACCGCCAGACAGCGCAAGGTCGCGCTTTACGCGCTCGAACGCAACCGCGGCGGTTGACGGTTGCATACTTCCACGCAGCGTTGAGCGAGTCGTGTGGGTGACCGCTGGCAGAATGGCTCTGCTCGGCGCTTCGCCGGGGACGGGGAGGTCGAAGATGTCTGCTGATGCACCACCGCCCCCGCGCGCTCCGCAGCCACCCCCACCCCAAGTGCGGCAGCCGCCCCCTCCACCGCAACCGCATTCATCGTCAGCCAAGCCACCACACCCTGTGCCGGAGGGAAGCAAGAGCTACGTCGTCACACTCGTGCTCTCGTACCTTCTCGGGATGTTCGGCGCCGATCGGTTCTACCTGGGAAAGACCGGCACGGCTCTTGCGAAGTTCTTCACCCTGGGCGGGTTCGGCTATTGGTGGCTCATCGACATACTCATCACCCTCTTCGGTGGTCAGCGGGATGCGTGGGGCATGCGGCTGGAGGGGTACGACAGGAACAAGAAGAAGGTGTGGATCGTCGTGGGGGCGATCTTCGGCGCTTCGTTGGCGATTGGACTCGTCGCCATGGCGACAACAGCAGCCTTCAACAGTGGGGGCCTGACCCCTGTTGGGTGGGGACTGGCGGCGATCGTCGTCGGAGGCGCAGCAACGGCTGGAACGGTCTGGTTCTTCCGTCGGAGAGCACGCGGCAAGCCCGCGAGGAGCAAGCGCGGTGTCGATCCGGTGCCGCCGCGCATCCGCAGCCTCCTCTTGAAGCTCACTGAGCTTCGACCTGCCTACGCGGTGGATGCTGCAGCCGGCAACCAAGTCGCAGTGACGACGGTCGGGCAATTGGATTCTCTGATCTTGAATGTGACGGAACTGTTCGGCCGGCTCAAGGCGAAGGCAGACAAAGTCGAACGTGCTCGCGCAGACGCCGAATACGCGGACAAGCTTGGCAAGCTCGCTGCAGCGCTTGACCGTGGGTATCTCCTGGATATGCTGGCCAACCCGCGCCTGTGGGACGAGGTGGATCAGCGTATCCAAGACGTGCAACACGCACTCGAGGCGGTCGACGCCCAGCTGATCGACAACATCCGACAGGTCAACGCCCACCGAGGACTCGTCTTCAAAGTCGCGATCGACGGACTCATCGGCCCGCGAAAGGCTATGGATGACTGGCAGCGCGACTTCGACCGAGCCGCCGGCACCGAGTAACCACAACAAATCGAGAAGGTCGACGCCTGCGACGAACGGGACCTCGTTGAGCTAGCCATGAACGCGTAGCCGGCGCAGTACAGCAGAGCGTGATGAGAACGAGATCTCGAACGACTTCCACGGTCCCGGAGCGCAGCGGGCCCGCGCTGATGACGGCGCGCACTGAAGTGCGCCGTGACTCAACTCGAGCCTGTCGCCTTGGACGTAGCCTGATGCGCGCTTCGACCTGCGGACTTGACTCCTCGACTGGCTTGCGATTGAAGAGTGCGCCCCAGCCTGCCTGCAGCGATATCCACGGAGAACAGCAATTTGATGATCCAGGCGAAGAGCAACATGACGAGGATCGGCATGACGCAGGCTGTAACGACGAGGAGCGCAAATTGCTCCATGTACATGTTCAACTGGTCAACCGCTTCGTCCTTGATCTCGTTCACGTTCGCCATGGACTCATCTACGAAGTCGCCAACGTTCTCCGCGGCGCCAACCACCCAGTCCCCGATTGACTCAAGCAGGTTCCGGTCACCCAGCTCGGTATTGGTGTCCGGCGCAAAGTCACCGGCGGACCCACCGGGTTCTGCACCGTCGGAGGTCTCGTCCGCAAGGTGAGCAGCTGCGGTGATGTCTGCGTACGTGGCGGTCAATGCGGTACTGACCGCGATGTGCGAGCTGTGTGCTGAGTGACGGCGAGCATCACGCAGCCACCCGCGTAAATCCGCCCGCGCCGGGCTCCGACGACAGTATCGGTGTTCCTCGTCAACCGCGATCAGCAGATGCCGACGCACGTCATGATCGACCTTCGGCGTTCGCGGCGAGCGGAGTGGTCGAGTCGGTGCTTCGCGACGAGGTGCTCTTCGCGCGTTTCACGATCGCCCTCGCACGGAATTGCGCAGGGGGGTGAGGGGGGCGCCCGCGCGTGTGTCTGCCACACCCGCGGGCGACCCGGATCGGTTACTTGAACAGAGCGTTGACCTGGTCGTTGGCCGCGGCGATGGACGCAGCGTCCCCGTTGCCCTGGAGGTAGGACTCGATGGCGGCGGTCATGGTGTCGTTGACGGTGGACCAGTTGTCCGCGATGGGCAGCAGCTTGGTGGTGCCGTCGACCACCTGGGTGGTGAAGCCGGTGATATCCCAGCCCTTGGCGGCGAACGCTTCCGTCGCCTTCTCGGTAGACGTCTTCACCGCGGGGAACACCACTGCGGACTCGGCAATCACGTCCTGGCAGTCAGCGGATCCGAGGTACTTGACCCATTCCCAGGCGGCGTCGGGGTTCTTCGTTCCGGACCAGATGCCGTCGGAGAGACCGTTGAAGACCGTGGCGCGCTCGCCGCTGCTTCCAATCGGGGTGGGCGCGACCTTCGTGGGGACGTCATCCTGGCCGAGGTACGACCCGTTCATCCAGGAACCATCGGAGACGACCGCGTAGCGGCCCGCGAGGTAGCCGTTCAGCGGGTCCTGCTCGGAGAGGGCGATGTCCACGCTGGGCATGTACCCCTTCTCCTGCAGGCTGTGGTACCAGGCGAGGGTGTCGGTGAACTCCGGTGCCCCGAAGTTGAACTCCGTGGTCCACGGGGTCTTGTCGCCGAAGTACCAGTCGTCGTTGCTGAGCGCGTACGGTGCCCACGTCTGCTGGCCGGAGGCGTTGAGTCCGTTGCCTGAGAGTGCGAGTCCGTAGACAGCGACGTTGCTCTTGTCGAACCCTGCCTCGTTGCCGTGCACACCGTTGGCGTCGACGGTCAGCGCCGCGATGGCCTGCTCGAAGGTGCCGCCATCGGTCGGGTTCCACTCGAGGGTGGAGAGCTGGTCGACGGTGAGGCCGGCGTCGGATGCCATCTGATCGTTGTAGAAGAGTGCCACGGTGTCGAAATCCTTGGGGAGCCCGTAGCGCTCGCCCTCCTGGTCCTGCCACAGGTCGGCAAGGCCGTCTTGATAGATGGACAGGTCGACGTCGTCCTTCTCGATGCGGTCGGAAATGCCCAGCAACTGGCCCTGCGAGACGAACTCGGGGTAATAGGAGAGGTGATCGGCGAAGACGTCTGGGGCGCTCCCCGACGCGAAGCCGGTCGTCAGACCCTGCCAGTAGTCTGCCCAGCCGTACTGCTCGATGTTGACGGTGATTCCGGAGGCCTTGGTGAAGTCATCCGCACACTGCTGGTAGGCGGGCTGCTGATTGGAGTCCCAGAGCCAGTAGCTGATCTCCTGGGCGTCGACTTCGTCGCTGGGCTGGGAGGCGGCGCAGCCGGAGAGGATGACGGAGAGTGCGGCGGCGGTTGCTGCGCCACCGATCATGATCTGGCGCGCGGGCCGATTCAGGTGCTGCATTGCTGACCTTTCGGTGCTGTTGGGTGTGGATCGGGTGTCGACGGGATTCGGCACACGTTTGGGCGGCTACTTGATTCCGGAGTAGCCGAGGTTGTCGATGAGCTTTCGTCCGAAGACGAGGAACAGGATCAAGACGGGGAGCGCGGCGATGAGCGTCGCTGCCATGAGTCCCGCCCAGTCCGGCCCGGTCTGGGGCGTCTGCGAGCGGAAGATCCCCAGCGCGACTGTCAGGACCCGCGAGTCTTCGCCGCGGCCGACCAGGAGCGGCCAGAAGTACTCGCTCCATGCGGTGATGAAGGTCAGCAGTCCGAGCGTCAGCATCGGAGTCCACGACATCGGGATGATGATGCGGAAGAAGATCCGAAAGTGGCCGGCGCCGTCGATCATCGCGGATTCTTCGACCTCACGGCTGATGCCGAGGAAGAACTGTCGCATGAAGAACACCGCGAACGGGGTCATGAACAGGAACGGCAGGATGACCCCGGGCAGGGTGTTCAACAGGCCGAGATCGCGGATGAGGACGAAGTTGGGCAACTGGACGAAGATCGGCGGAACCATCAGGGCGGTCAGGAACAGGAAGAACACGGCATCCCGCCCCGGCCAGCGCAGTCGCGCGAATGCGTAAGCGGCCATCGAGCTGAAGAACACCTGACCGACGGTGATCGTCGTCGATACGATGATCGAGTTGCGCAGATAGAGCCAGAAATTGAGGGTGCCGCTGGTGCCGCCGTCGGCCGCGATCTCCTCCGGTGTCGCCAGTCCGAGGACCCGACGGAACCCGCCCCAGCTGAACTCGACCGGCAGCGGGTTGCCGGGCTGCAGATACAGAGCGCTGTTCGTCGACAGCGCGGTCCGCAGCATCCAGTAGAACGGGAACAGTGTCACCAGGAGAACCAGAATCAGGGCCGCCCAGCCAAAGAACCGACCCGGGTTGAATGACCGGCGGCGGCGCGTGGACGGTATCGCGGTCGGTAGGGGTGTCCGTTCGCCCGTACCGTGGCGCGGCGGTGAGGACAAGGTGGCGGTCATGCGAGATCCGATTCGTTCGAGCGCAGCAACTTCAACTGCGCATAAGCGATCAGGGCGAGGGCGACCAGCAGGAAGACCGAGAGGGCGGATGCGTAACCCAGGTCGAATCGCTCGAAGGCCTGCTGGTAGATGTAGTAGTAGATGACCCGGGTGGCATTGACGGGACCGCCCTCCGTGGTGACCGCGACCGTGTCGAAGATCTGGAACGATCCGACGACCGTGATCACCAGCACGAGTGCAAGCACCGGCCGAAGCAGCGGCAGCGTGATGGATCGGAACATTCGCGGCTCGCTCGCTCCGTCGAGAGCGCCCGCTTCGTACATTTCCTTCGGGATGGTCTGCAGCCCGGCGAAGACAAGCAGCGCGGTGTACCCGACGAAGCGCCACACGTTGATCAATGCGATGGTCGGAATGGCCGTGACCGGGTCACCGAAGAAGGCCACCCGGTCCAATCCGATGCCATCGATGACCACGTTGACGATCCCGGTCGAGTAGTCGAACATCCAGAACCAGATCAAGGCCACGACGACGTTCGCGACCAGGTACGGAAGCAGGACGATGCCCCGGATCACCAGGGACTGGGTCAGGCGGTGCATCAGCACCGCGATCAGCACCGCGAGCACGGTCTGCACCGTGATGTTGATGACGACGTAGTACACCGTGACGAGCAGCGAGTTCCAGAACAACGGGTCGGCGAACATCCGGGTGTAGTTGTCGGTGCCGATGAATACTCCCGAGCCGATGAGGTTCTGGTCGGTGAAGCTGAACCATATTCCGCGCACGGTCGGGATCAGGAAGAAGGCGACGAAGCCGATCGCGGCCGGAGCGATGAAGATCATCGCCACTCTGAGGTCGCTTCGTGGGCGGCGCGTTTTCACGCGAGCCGGGGTGAGGGTCGTCATGGATTGGCCACTCCTTCGTGGGTGGAACCGAGTGGGATGGCGGGTGCGGGGGCGACCTTATGCACGAGGATCAGGGCCGAGTGGTCCACGAGCAAGGCCGGCACCTGCACCCCGATGCGGGCTAGCACCTTCCCGGGGAGGATCACTCCTTCCGGGTTCCACCAGGCCGGATGCACTTTCGGATCCCACGCATCTGTCGCGTTCGGTCCTGCCGGGGTCACTCGGTACAGCGCGGTTTCGTCGAGACCCGGCAGCCGGACGCGTCCGGCGGGCCAGGTCACCGGACGATCCAGGACGCTGATCGRGTAGAGCGCTCGCTGCCGGTCTGGGCTGACCGCCCCGTGCAGCCACAGTGCGTCGTCGTCGCTGGCCGTGCGCACCACGCGACCGGTGTGGATGAGTTCCCGGTGGGCTTTGTAGAACCGGACCCACTCCTTCAGTGCGGTGAGGTCATCGGGTGATGCCTCGGTGAGATCCCACTCGATGCCGAAATGACCGAACAGTGCCGTCGCCGCACGGAAGGAGAGGTCCAGGCACCGCCCGGTGGTGTGCGCGCGGTCGGCCCCGATGTGACTGCCGACCAGTTCCGGGGGAAGAAGCTGGGCCGTCCACCGCTGAATGTGCTGGCGCTCGTGCGCATCGATGCAATCGGACGCCCACACGCGATCGGTGTGCTGCAGAATCTCGAGATCGACTCGTGCGCCTCCCGAGGAACAGGATTCGATCTCGAGCCCCGGGCAGGCATCGCGAATCTCGTCCATGAGCCGGTACACAGCGAGCGTCTGTTCGTGCACGCCGGCGCGATCGGTTCGAGTTGAGCCGCCGTCGATGAGATCGCGATTGTGGTCCCACTTGATGAAGCTGATCGCGTACTCGCGAACGACGCTGATGATGCTGTCGCGGACATATCGGAACGCCCCCTCGTGGGAGATGTCGAGTACCTGCTGATGGCGGAACTCGACTGGCAGCCGGCCTGGCACCTGCAGCATCCACTCGGGATGCTGGCGGGCCAGGTCGGAGTCGGGGTTGATCATMTCCGGTTCGAACCAGAGGCCGAACTGCATTCCGAGCGAGGTGACATGGTCGACGAGCGCTCGGAACCTTCCGCCGCCCCATACCTCTTCGGAGATCTGCCAGTCGCCAAGGCCAGCGGTGTCGTCGCGTCGAGATCCGAACCATCCGTCGTCGAGGACGAATCGCTCCACCCCGACGGCGGCGGCGACATTGGCGAGCGCGGCGAGCTTGGCCGGATCGTGATCGAAGTACACCGCCTCCCACACATTCATGACC
>NZ_JBFUFC010000180.1:0-8062 GCF_056403635.1 Microbacterium sp. P2_F9
GACTCCCCCCTGCTGACCAAGGGCACCCCCGGACCGCACAAGATCCAGGGCATCGGGCCGAACTTCATCCCGGAGATCCTCGATCAGACGGTCATCGACGAGGTCATCGACGTCGAATTCCCCGACGCGATCGCCGCCGCGCGCGCCGTCGGCGTGCAGGACGGCATCCTGGTCGGCATCTCCTCCGGTGCCGCGATCTGGGCTGCCCTTCAGGTCGCAGCGCGTCCAGAGGCCGCCGGCAAGAACATCGTCGTGATCATCCCGTCGTTCGGCGAGCGCTACCTCTCGACCGCGCTGTACGAGGACCTCCGCGACTGATCCGCTTCTCTTCGAAAGGGTGATCCGTGCCTAGGATCCATGCGGATATCACCTCTGCATTCGGCAATACGCCTCTCGTCCGGCTCAACGCGGTCACCGCGGGGCTGGGAGGGGAGGTGCTCGCCAAGCTCGAGTTCTTCAACCCGGGTTCGAGCGTCAAGGACCGTCTCGGCGTCGCCCTCGTGGACGCGGCCGAGGCGTCCGGCGAACTCCAGCCCGGCGGCACGATCGTGGAGTCCACGAGCGGCAACACCGGCATCGCACTGGCGCTCGTCGGCGCCGCGCGCGGGTACCGGGTGATCCTCACGATGCCCGCCTCGATGTCGAAGGAGCGGCGGACGCTGCTGAAGGCGTACGGCGCGGAGCTCGTGCTCACCAACCCCTACAAGGGCATGACCGAGGCCGTCGAGACGGCGGAGCGGATCGCCGCGGAGACCCCAGGCGCGGTGCTCGCGCATCAGTTCGAGAGCGCCGCCAACGCCGAGATCCACCGGCGCACGACGGCCGAGGAGATCTGGCGCGACACCGACGGCCAGGTGGACTGGTTCGTCGCCGGCTCGGGCACCGGCGGGACGATCACCGGCGTCGGAAGCGTGCTCAAGGAGCGCAACCCGGACGTGAAGATCGTGCTGGTGGAGCCGAAGGACTCGCCGCTGCTCACCGAAGGGCACGCCGGCGGGCACCGGATCCAGGGGATCGGCCCGAACTTCATCCCCCCGGTGCTCGACCTGTCGCTCGTCGACGAGATCTTCGACGTCGAGTTCGATGACGCCATCCGGGTCGCGCGCGACCTCGCCACGCGCGAGGGCGTCCTCGCCGGCATGTCCGCGGGCGCGGCCGTCTGGGCGGCGCTCGAGATCGCGGCCCGACCGGAGGCGGCCGGCAAGCGGATCGTCGTGATCATCCCCGATGCCGGGGAGCGCTACCTGTCGACGGCGCTCTACGAGCACCTGCGCGACCCCGAGCCGGACGCCTCATGAGCGAGCCGACCGGCCCTTCGGCGAGCGAGCACCTCGGCGTCTACGCGCGGATCAGCGAGGACCTCGCCGCCGCGAAGCTCCGCGACCCCGCGGCACGCAGCGGGCTCGAGATCGCGCTGCTGTACCCGGGCCTGCACGCCATCTGGGCACACCGGGTGTGGCATGCGCTGTGGGCACGCGGCTTCCGCTTCGTCGCCCGCGCGGGCTCCCAGGTGACCCGCTGGCTCACCGGAATCGAGATCCACCCCGGTGCGACCATCGGCCGGCGCTTCTTCATCGACCACGGCATGGGCGTCGTGGTCGGCGAGACCGCCGAGGTCGGCGACGACGTCATGCTCTATCACGGCGTCACGCTGGGCGGCCGCACCCGCAACGGCGGCAAGCGGCACCCCACACTCGGCGACGGGGTCGCGGTCGGGGCCGGCGCGAAGGTGCTCGGCCCGGTCACGATCGGTGCCGGGTCGGTGATCGGTGCGAACGCCGTGGTCACCAAGGACGCACCGGCCGACAGCATCCTGGTCGGCATCCCGGCCAAGCCGCGCGTGCGGCACTCCGGCGAAGACACCCGGGCGCTGCTGACGGCGCCCGAATACCACATCTAGCGCCGAGAGAGCCCCGCAAGCCACCCGTCGACCTCGCGCTGACCGGAGAGGCGCACGATCGGCCAGCCGCTGTCCATGCGTTCGAGCATCCGTTCGCGGAGGGGAGCGTAGTGGCTCCACGACAGCAGCATGATGTTGGTCTTCGGATCACGCGAGAGCCACGTCGACGGACGCTCACGGTTGCCGTGCCACAGCTCGGTGCGCAGGACAGCGCGTCGGAACGTTCGCGCCACGATCCGCTTCATGACGATGCGACGCGGGTGGTCGAGCCATACGACGAGGTCGGGGCCGTCGTCGGGGCCCGGATCCAGCATGCCGTCCAGACGGGAGAGCCAGTTGCCGTCGATCACCCAGCCTTCGGCATGCGCGGCTTGGAAGTCCCGGACGAGCGCGTGTGCTGCATCGAGGTCGCGGAAGGTCCAGTCCGCGTCCCAGAACACGGCGTCGAGTTCGAGGCGGGCGAGCCCGGTCGCCATGGCGATCTGCGCAGCGAGCCGCGACTTTCCCGAGCCCGAGATGCCGACCACCCGGATGCGGCGCGCGGTTGCGGCATCCGCCACTACGACCGGCGCTCCGCGACCTGCTTCTTGATGAACAGCGGCGGAAGCAGCCACGTCGCGAGGGCCGTGACGAGCCAGACGACGAGCGTGCCGATGATCCACGCGACGGGACCGTCGATGCCGATTCCGGCCGCCGGGATGACGACCGCGATGAGCAGTGCGACGAAGGTCGACAGGAGGCCGATTCCGCCGAGGAACGCATTGGCGTGCCGTCGTGTGATGTTGAACAGCCAGGGCGCAAGGACGCTCTGCAGCACCGCGAAGATCACCACGGCGAGCAGGACGCCCCACCAATCGTTCCAGTGCAGGGAGAAGCCGGGCAGGATGAGGTCCGCTGCGATGAGCCCAAGGAAGGCCGAGACGAGGAAGATCGCTGCGCGGATCAGAAACGTGATCACGCGCTCAGGCTATCGCCACGGCGCCTGGTCAGGAGTCGGAGCCGAGCGCCGCGAGGCGCTCCTCTTCGTCGGCCGCGATGCACGAGGCGATGATCGGCTCCAGTGCGCCGTCCATGACCTGGTCGAGGTTGTACGACTTGTAGCCGGTGCGGTGGTCCGCGATGCGGTTCTCCGGGAAGTTGTACGTGCGGATGCGCTCGGACCGGTCCATCCCGCGGATCTGCGACTTGCGCGCGTCGGAGGCGATGGCGTCGAGCTCTTCCTGCTGCCTGGCGAGCAGCCGAGCGCGGAGGACCCGCATGCCGGCCTCGCGGTTCTGCAGCTGCGACTTCTCGTTCTGCATCGACACGACGATCCCGGTGGGCACGTGCGTGATGCGCACCGCCGAGTCCGTGGTGTTGACGGACTGACCGCCAGGACCCGATGAACGGAACACATCGATCTTGAGGTCGTTCGGGTTGATCTCGACCTCGTCGGGCTCGTCGACCTCGGGGAAGACGAGCACGCCGGTCGTCGAGGTGTGGATGCGCCCCTGCGACTCGGTCGCCGGGACGCGCTGCACACGGTGCACGCCGCCCTCGTATTTGAGGTGCGCCCACACGCCCTGAGCGGGGTCGGCGGAGGATCCCTTGATCGCGACCTGGACGTCCTTGTAGCCGCCGAGGTCGGACTCGGTCCGCTCGAGCAGCTCGGTCTTCCAGCCCTTCGACGCGGCGTACTGCACGTACATGCGCAGCAGGTCCGCGGCGAACAGGGCGCTCTCCGCGCCGCCCTCGCCGCCCTTGATCTCCATGATCACGTCGCGGGCGTCGTCCGGGTCGCGCGGGATGAGCAGTCGCCGCAGGCGCTCCTGCGCCTGGGCGAGATGCTCCTCGAGGCCAGGGACCTCCTCGGCGAACGCGTCATCCTCTTTCGCGAACTCGCGCGCCGCTTCGAGATCAGCGGATGCCGCGACCCACGCGTCGTTGGCCGCCACGATCCGCGACAGCACGGCGTAGCGCCGGTTGACGCGTTTCGCGCGCGCGGCATCGGCGTGCACCGCGGGGTCGGAGAGCTCCTCCTGGACCGCGCGGTGCTCGTCGATCAGCGCTTTGACGGAATCGAACACGGGTTCCTCAGGTCAGCGGATGCTGTTCTCGTGCCCGTGGCTGTGACCGCCACCGGTGTGCGTCGGAGCCGGGATCGACTTCTGCATCTGCACGAGGAACTCGACGTTGGACTGGGTCTCCTTGAGCTTGCCGAGGACGACCTCGAGCGCCTGCTGCTGGTCGAGACCGGCGAGCGCGCGACGCAGCTTCCAGGTGATCTTCACCTCGTCGGACGACAGCAGCATCTCTTCGCGACGGGTGCTCGACGCGTTGACGTCGACCGCGGGGAAGATGCGCTTGTCGGCGAGCGAGCGGCTGAGGCGCAGCTCGCTGTTGCCGGTGCCCTTGAACTCCTCGAAGATGACCTCGTCCATCTTGGACCCGGTCTCCACGAGTGCGGTCGCGATGATCGTGAGCGATCCGCCGTTCTCGATGTTGCGCGCGGCGCCGAAGAAGCGCTTGGGCGGGTAGAGCGCCGCCGCGTCGACGCCACCGGTGAGCACGCGACCGGAGGTCGGCGCCGAGATGTTGTAGGCACGGCTCAGACGGGTGATCGAGTCGAGCAGCACGACGACGTCGCGGCCGAGTTCGACGAGGCGCTTGGCCCGCTCGATGGCGAGCTCGGCGACGGTCGTGTGGTCCTCGGCAGGCCGATCGAAGGTCGAGGCGATGACCTCGCCCTTGACCGTGCGCTGCATGTCGGTGACCTCTTCCGGGCGCTCGTCGACCAGCACGACCATGAGGTGGACCTCAGGGTTGTTGGTCGCGATCGCGTTCGCGATCTGCTGCAGCACGATCGTCTTGCCCGCCTTGGGGGGCGCGACGATGAGGCCGCGCTGACCCTTGCCGATGGGCGCGATGAGGTCGATGATCCGCTGGGTGAGCTTCTCCGGCGCGGTCTCCAGGCGCAGGCGCTCCTGCGGGTAGAGCGGCGTGAGCTTGCCGAACTCGACGCGGGTCGCGGCATCCTCGACCGAAAGGCCGTTGATCGCATCGACCTTGACGAGCGCGTTGTATTTCTGGCGGCTGGACTGCTCGCCCTCGCGCGGCTGCTTGATGGCGCCGACGACCGCATCGCCCTTGCGCAGGTTGTACTTCTTGACCTGGCCGAGCGAGACGTAGACGTCGCTCGTGCCGGGCAGGTAGCCGGTCGTGCGCACGAACGCGTAGTTGTCGAGCACGTCGAGGATGCCGGCGATCGGAATCAGGACGTCGTCCTCGCCGATCTCGGTCTCGAACTCATCGGTCGGGCCGACCGGGCCGCGGCGCTTGTTGCGCGCACGGCTGCGGGCCGAAGCGGAACCCGGCTCGTCGTCCAGGTCGATCGACGCCTGCTGGGCCTGGGCGTTCTGGCCCTGGCCGTTCTGCGGGTTCTGGTTCTGGTTGTTCTGACGGTTCTGGCCCTGGGCGTTCTGGCCCTGGGCGTTCTGGCCGTCGCGGGCCTGGTCGTTCTGGCCACCCTGCGCCTGACCGCCCTGCTGACCGTTCTGGCCGCCCTGCGGCTGGCCGTTCTGACCCTGCGGGCTCTGGCCGCGACTGCGGCTGCGGCTGCGCGAACGGCTGCGCGACCGGGGCGAACCCTCGGCGGCGTCCGACTCTTCGGCGGACGATGCGTCGCCTTCGGGGACGGATGCCTCATCGGGCGTGGTCGCGTCGGCGGCCGGCGCCTCGGACGGAGCGTCGGCGGCGTCGGTCGTGGCCTCAGCCTCGGCGACGGGCGCCTCGGCCTGCGCGTCGGCGACGGAAGCGGCCTCAGCGACCGGAGCCGCCTCCGCGACTGCTTCGGCGACGGCGGTCGGCTCGGCCGCGACGTCGGTGCTCTTCGCACGGCGCGGCGCACGCTTGCGCGGTGCACGCACGGCGGCGACCGGCTCGGCCTCGACGACCGGCTCGGCCTCGACCGGGGCAGCAGCCGCGGCCTCTTCGACCTGCGCCGGGGCCTCTTCGACCTGCGCCGGGGCTTCGGCGGCGGGCTGGGACACAGCCTCAGCCTCGGCCTCAGCCTCGACCGGTGCGGCCTCGACGGCCTCGGTCTGCACCTCGGCCTCAGCGGCCGGCTCGGCCTCGACGACCTCAGCGGCCGGCTCTGCCTCGGCCGGCGCAGCGGCGTCGACCTCGGCGCCCTGCTCAGGCTGGGCCGCGTCAGCGGCTTCGTCAGTGGTTTCGGCGACGGTGTCGCCAGTGGTCACATCGACGGCGCCCTCGAGCGCATCGGTGCGCTCTTCGGATGCCGAGTCGGTGATGTGGATCTCGGAGATGGACTCCACGAGTACTCCCTTGTGAAAACGGATTGATAGACGCGATCGCACAGCCGCCGAGGCTAAGACAGTGGAACTGTCCGCGAACCTCAGGACCGCATGGCGTTCAGCGAACGAACCAGGCGGGGGATGTGCGGTGGTTTCGCAGATTGCGACGGAGGCTCAGATTCACGTACTTACGTGGAACCCTCCGTGTACTCCCTCACTGTACCACCCTTGAAGTCGACGGCAGGCATGAGGACCCCCCACGGAGTGTCCGTCGACGTGCCCGCGAGCGACGCGGCTTCGAGGCGTCGTCCCGGCCCGTCCGCGAGCACGAGCACGCTCGGACCGGCGCCCGAGACGACCGCCGCGAACCCGGATTCGCGCAGCGCCCGCACCAGTGCGTCGGTCTGCGGCATCGCCTGCGCCCGGTAGTTCTGATGCAGCTTGTCCTCGGTCGCGGCGAGCAGCAGCTCGGGGCTCTGCGTCAGCGCGGCGATCAGCAGGGCCGACCGCGAGACGTTGAAGACCGCGTCCTCGCGGGGCACGTGGAGGGGCTGCAGACTGCGCGCCAGCTTCGTGGACATCGTGAACTCGGGCACGAACACCACCGGCGAGACGCCACGGTGCACGAGGAGCTTCTTGTGCTGCGGACCGCCCTCGTCGACCCACGCGATCGTCAGGCCGCCGAACAGGGCGGGCGCCACGTTGTCGGGGTGTCCTTCGAGCTCGGTCGCCAGTCGGAGGAGGGTGTCGGGTCCGAACTCCACATCGCCTTCGAGCAGACCCTTCGCGGCGAGGATCCCGGATGCCACGGCAGCGCCCGAGGAGCCGAGTCCCCGGCCGTGCGGGATGACGTTGCGCGCCTCGAGACGCAGCCCGGGCATCCGTCGCCCCATCGCTTCGAAGGCGTACCTGATGGACCGGACGACAAGGTTGGAGCCATCGCGCGGCACGTCCTCGGAGCCCTGCCCCGAGACGTCGATCTCGAGCCGGTCATCCGGCAGCGCCGTGACCCGCAGCTCGTCGTAGAGGCTCAGCGCGAGGCCGAGCGTGTCGAAGCCGGGGCCGAGGTTCGCGCTCGTCGCAGGCACGCGGACCACGACGGATCGCCCGTCACCGGCGCCCAGGGGCGCCCATTCGGGCGCTGCGCTCACGCGGTCGCCTCCACGGGTGCCAGCCCGAGGACGGATGCCACATCCGACGTCGACGCGTCGACCACGGTGGGCTCGACCGTCGTGCCGTCGGCGTTGCGGAGGGCCCACTGCGGGTCCTTCAGGCCGTGGCCGGTGACGGTCAGGACGACACGGGCGCCACGGGGGATGATGCCCGCCTCGGCGCGGTCGAGGAGACCGGCGACGCTGATCGCGGAGGCCGGCTCGACGAAGATGCCGACCTCGCCGGCGAGGAGCTTCTGCGCCGCGAGGATCCGGTCGTCGTCGATGGCGCCGAAGTAGCCGTCGGTGGCCTCGCGGGCCGCCAGGGCCAGATCCCACGAGGCAGGGTTGCCGATGCGGATCGCACTGGCGATCGTCTCGGGGTTCTTGACGACCTCGCCGCGCACGAAGGGAGCGGAGCCTTCGGCCTGGAAGCCGAACATCCGCGGGACGCGGGTGGCGACGCCGCGCTCGGCCTCTTCGCGGTAGCCGCGGGAGTAGGCGGTGTAGTTGCCGGCGTTGCCGACCGGGATGAAGTGGAAGTCCGGCGCGTCGCCGAGCACCTCGACGATCTCGTAGGCGGCGGTCTTCTGCCCCTCGATGCGATCGGGGTTCACGGAATTCACGAGGTGCACCGGGTAGTGTGCGGCGAGCTCACGGGCGATCTCGAGGCAGTCGTCGAAGTTGCCGCGCACCTGGATGAGGCGGCCGTTGTGCGC
>NZ_JBFUFC010000181.1:0-8030 GCF_056403635.1 Microbacterium sp. P2_F9
GGAAAGGAGAAGGCTCGTCATCGTCATCCTGTCTTCGAGTCCCAATCACGATAGGGGTCCCATCCCCCACGCCCGTCGTGGGGTCGTCCATCCACCAGCACCGCGTGCTCTCCCAGCGCAGCGACCCTGCCGATCGCGCGGAATCCCGCCGGCAGCGCGACATCCGCGGCAAAAGTTGCGAGCAGCGCGTGGTCCTCGCCCCCGGAGAGGGCCGAGGCGGGGTCGTCGCCGAGCCATGCGCTGTCCAGCGAGATCGAGACACCGGATGCCGTCGCCATGCGCGTCGCGTCGAGCACGAGTCCGTCCGACACGTCCATCATCGCGGTCGCCCCCGCGGCGGCGGCCACCGGACCGAGCGCGATCGGCGGGCGCGGGCGAAGCTGGATGGCGACGTCGTTCCGCTCGGCCGGGGTGAGGACACCTGGATCGACGTGGACGGGTGTTCCGGCGGCATCCGTGAATCTGGCGAAGAGGATGCCCAGACCCCGGGCGGCATGACCCGGCTCCCCCGCGATCGCCACGACGTCACCCGCCCGTGCGCCCGACCGGAGCACCGGAGAGTGGCCGTCGAGCGTGCCGAGGGCCGTCACCGCGATCGTCAGCGTGTCCGAGACGGTGAGGTCGCCGCCCTCGACGACGCAACCCGGTGCGAGCTCGTCGCAGGCGGTCCGGAGTCCGTCGGCGAGCCCTTCGACGAACGACAGGCGGGTGTCATCGGGCATCGCGAGCGCCACGAGGAGCGCGGTGGGGCGGGCTCCCATCGCGGCGATGTCGGCGAGGTTGACGGCGGCGGACTTGAATCCGAGATCGAACGCGCTCGACCACGCGCGCCGGAAGTCGGGCCCATGGACGAGGGTGTCGACGGTGGCGACCACACGGCCATCGGGCGCCGCGATGACCGCCGCGTCGTCGCCGGGTCCGATCAGGGCACGCGACTCGCCGATCCGCTCGAGGATCCGGCGCAGGACCGCTCCCTCGCTGAGTTCGCCCACCGTCGGGTCATCCTCGGGCTCGCGCATCCCTCCACGTTACCGGGCGGGCAGGCGCCGCCGTGCTGGTGCGGCTCGGCAGGAGGTTAGCCTGGATGCGTGACCCGCCGCGCCTGGACTGCAGCCCTCCTGCTGACGTCTGCGATCGCACTCGCGGGCTGCGGTGCGACGGTGGCGCTGGATCCCGCGCCCGACGCGAACGACCCGCACTGCGCCGACGTGACCGTCCGCCTGCCGGCCACCGTGGGCGGCCAGGAGCGACGCTGGACCGACGCCCAGGCCACCGGCGCCTGGGGCACCCCCGCCACCGTCATCCTGACGTGCGGCGTCGAAGCGCCCGGACCGAGCACACTCCCCTGCCACACGGTCGAGGGCGTCGACTGGATCATCGACGATGCCGAAGCCCCGCACTATCGGATCACGACGTTCGGGCGCACGCCCGCCGTCGAGATCTATCTCGACAATGACGTCGTTCCGAGCGCGGACGTGCTCGACCGGCTCTCCCGCATCGTGTCGCTGCTGCCCGCAGACGGAGCGACCTGCACCGACCGGGTCGATCCCTCGAGCTAGGACGCGCGCTCGAGCGCGGTGTCCACGAGCTCCGCGATGAGCTCCGGGTAGGTCATCCCGCTGACGAGCCAGCACTTGGGGAACATCGAGATCGGTGTGAACCCGGGCATGGTGTTGAGCTCGTTCACGATGAGGCCGCCATCCGCGGTGAGGAAGAAGTCCACGCGCGCGAGACCCTTGCCGTCGACCGCTTCGAACGCACGGATGGCGAGGTCCTGAAGCGCCGCGCTCTCCTGGTCGGTGAGTTCTGCTGGGCACACCACCTCGGCGCCGTCTCCCCCGAGGTACTTGCCCTCGAAGTCGTAGAACTCCCGGGTGGTGAGCACGATCTCGCCGGGCAGCGACGCCCGCGGACCGGCACCGTTCCGGCCCTCGAGGATGGCGACTTCAACCTCGCGGCCGGAGATCGCGGATTCGATGAGCACCTTCTCGTCCTCGGCGAAGGCGAGCTCGAGGGCGGCGGCGAGCTCCGACGAGTCGTGCACCTTGGAGACGCCGACGCTCGATCCGGCGCGCGCAGGCTTGACGAACGCGGGCTCACCGAGGGCTGCGGCATCCGCCCGCACACCGTCCGGATCGCGCTCCCAGCGCGCGCGGGTGACGGTGACCCACGGGGAGACCGCGACGCCGGCGGCCTCGAGCACGATCTTCATGAAGTGCTTGTCCATGCACAGCGCCGAATCGAGCACGCCGCCACCCGCGTACGGGATGCGGAGGGTGTCGAAGAAGCCCTGGACCGTGCCGTCTTCGCCGTGCAGGCCGTGCAGGATCGGCAGGACGACGTCGACCGTGCCGAGGTCGTCGACCGTGCCATCGGCACGGCGAACGCGGAGTGCGCGCTCGGAGCCCCCCTCGGGCCAGACGATCCTGGTGCCGTTGTCGATGACCTCCGGCAGCCGCTCGACGTCGAGCGCGAACTTCGCGGGGTCGTCGTCCTCGAGGACGAACACGCCGTCGCGGGTGATGCCGACCGGGATCACCCGGTAGCGGTCACGGTTGATCGCGCGAAGGACGCCGCCCGCTGTTGCGGAGCTGATCGAGTGTTCGCTGGAGCGACCTCCAAAGAGCACTGCCACCGCCGGCTTGTCCATTCTGCGTCCTCTCGCCCTTGGGCTCGTCGTCGTCGGTAGTCAGGTGTGGCGCGATCTCGCGCGGGTTCATGGTTCCGTCGAGCACGCGCTTGACCTGCTCGACGATCGGCATCTCGATGCCGGATTCCTTCGCCAGCTGCAGCACCGGGGCGACCGAGGCCAGCCCCTCCGCCGTCTGGTTCATCTGCTTCACGACATCCTGGAAGCTGTAGCCCTGACCGAGCAGGCGCCCCGCCGTGTTGTTCCGGCTGAGCGGGGACTGGCACGTCGCGATGAGGTCGCCGAGGCCCGCGAGGCCCTGCAGCGTCTCGGGCGCAGCGCCCTGCGCGACCGCGAAGTCCGTCATCTCCACCAGCCCGCGCGTGATGATCGAAGCCTTCGTGTTCTCGCCGTAGCCGACGCCGTCGACGATGCCGATGGCGACGGCGATCAGGTTCTTGAGGACCCCGCCGAACTCGGTGCCGATCACATCAGTGTTCACAAAGGTGCGGAAGTAGTGGTTGCGCGCGCGGCGGGCCACGGCATCCGCGGTCTCCTGGCTGATCGAGGCGATCACCGCGGCCGTCGGCTGCTCGCGCGCGATCTCGAGCGCGAGGTTCGGCCCGGATGCCACGGCGATGCGCATCGGATCGCAGGACAGCTCCTGCTCGATCACCTGGCTCATCCGCAGGCCGGTGCGCCGCTCGACGCCCTTCATGAGCGAGACGATCGGCACGTCGGTCCCCGTGACGAGTGGCCGCACCGCTTTCAGGTTCTCGCGCACGGCCTGGCTCGGGATCGAGAGGTAGACCTGCTCTGCACCTTCGAGCGCCTCGGAGAGATGGTGCGTCGCATACATCTCGCGCGGGAGGTTGATGCCGGGGAGGTACTGGCTGTTGCGCTTGGCCTCGTTGATCTCGTGGGCCAGCTCGGGCCGGCGAGCCCACATCGTGACGTGGGCGCCGCCGTCGGCGAGCACCTTGCCGAACGTCGTGCCCCAGCTGCCTGCGCCGATGACGACCACGCGGGGCAGCCCGGCCTCGGATTTACGGCTCAAGGCGACCCGTCTCTCTCTGCCCGTGCTCGGCAGGATCCCAGCGCTTCTTGGGCGCGGGCTCGCCGCGCAGCTGCGACAGGAGCCCGGAGATGGCGCCCATGAGGCGGTCGGTGGCGGCGATGAGAGCGGCGGGCTGCGCCCGTTTGTCGGTGAACTCGGAGAGGTCCACCGGGTCGCCCACGATCACCCGCACGTGGCGCCGCAGCGGCCAGAGGCTGAGCTTGCCGTACCGGGGCAGGATGGCCTGCGCGCCCCAGTGCGCCATCGGGATGAGCGGGATGTCGTCCGCCAGCGCCAACCGGACGGCACCGGTCTTGCCGCGCATGGGCCACAGGTCGGGGTCGCGCGTGAGCGTCCCCTCGGGGTACACGATGACCCCGCGGCCGTGTGCGACGAGGATCTCGGATGCCTGGATGGTCTGGCGCGCCGCGGTCGCCGAGGACGAACGCGCAACCGGGACCATGCCGGTGGCGCGCAGGGCCCACCCGAGCACCGGCACCTTGAACAGGCTCTCCTTCGCCATGAAGCGCGGTGCGCGGCCCAGCCGCCAGACGGCGAGGGCGACGATCAGCGGATCGAACTCCGTCGAGTGGCTCGGCGCGAGGACGTACGGCCCTTCGCGGGGCAGCTTGTCGCCGTCGATGATCTCCACCCGCGCGATCAGGCTGAGGATCGGCACGATGACTGCGGCGAGCGGCCAGAAGACGCTCGGGCGCCGCTTCTCGTCGGACGCCCGCAGTCGGGGCGATGGCTTGGCCACGTGCGGGCTATCCGATGACGTCGAAGTCGGCGCCCAGTGCGTCGAGCTTGGCGAAGAGCTTCTCGTAGCCGCGACGGATGATGCCGACGTTGCGCACCACGGACTCGCCCTCGGCAGCCAGCGCGGCGATCAGGTAGCTGTAGCCGCCGCGGAGGTCAGGCACCACGACGTCGGCGCCGTGCAACGGTGTGGGTCCGTTGATCACGGCCGCCTGCTCGAGCGCGCGCCGAGGAACCCGCCGGTCGGGGCTGTCGATGCCGTCGGGGTGCACGACGATGTCGGCGCCCATCTGCACGAGGGCCTCGGTGAAGCCGAGCCGGTTCTCGTACACGGTCTCGTGGACGATCGACTGGCCCTCGGCCTGCGTCAGGGCGACGATGAGCGGCTGCTGCCAGTCCGTCATGAAGCCGGGGTGCACGTCGGTCTCGACGATCACCGGCTTGAGCGCGCCGGCGCGGCGGAACTGGATGCCGTCTTCGTGGATGTCGAACCAGCCGCCCGCCTTGCGGTACACGTTGAGGAAGGTGAGCATCTCCTGCTGCTTGGCCCCGCCGACGAAGATGTCGCCGTCGGTCGCGAGCGCGGCGCAGGCCCACGATGCGGCCTCGTTCCGGTCGAAGATGCAGCGGTGGTCGTAGCCGCGCAGCGTGTCGACGCCCTCGATCAGGATGACGCGGTTGGGCTCGTACGAGATGATCGCGCCCATTTTCTGCAGCACCGCGATGAGATCCATGATCTCGGGCTCGATCGCCGCGCCACGCAGCTCGGTGACGCCCTTCGCCTTCACGGCGGTGAGCAGCACCTGCTCGGTCGCCCCGACACTCGGATAGGGAAGGTCGATCTTCGCGCCGGTCAGTCCGTTCGGAGCGGTGATGCGGATGCCCTCGTACGTCTTGTCGACGATCGCCCCGAACGCGCGGAGCGCGTCCATGTGGAAGTTGATCGGCCGGTCGCCGATGCGGCAGCCGCCGAGGTCGGGGATGAGCGCCTCGCCGAGCAGATGCAGGAGCGGTCCGCAGAAGAGGATCGGGATGCGGGATGCCCCGGCATGCGCGTCGATCTCCTCGAAGTGGGCCGACACGGCGCCACTGGGGTCGAGGTGCAGCGTGCCGTCCTCTTCGCCGTCCACGACTCGCACACCGTGCACTTCGAGCAGCGAGCGCACGACCTGCACGTCGCTGATGTCCGGGACATCCCGCAGGACGCTCGTCGTCTCACCGAGGAGGGCCGCCACCATCGCCTTGGTGGCGAGGTTCTTCGCGCCCTTGACTTCGACACGACCCGTCAGCGGGCGACCGCCGCGGATCGCGAGGGTTTCTCCGGACAATTCGCGTTCTCCTGACTTCGGTTCGGCCGAATCGCTCAAGAGGGTGTTCATCCGGTGGGACCTCATCTGGTTCGTGGTCGAGGGGTGCGAAGGCGCCTTCGTGAGGCGTCGTCTGGTTCAGCGAACGGGCAGTGTGCGCGGTCGCCACGCCTCGCGGCGGGCCTCGAACTGCGCGATCTTGTCTTCGTTGCGCAGGGTGAGCCCGATGTCGTCGAGCCCCTCGATGAGCCGCCACCTAGTGTAATCATCGATGTCGAAGGGCACTCGGAGATCGCCGATGACGGCCGTGCGCGCCTCGAGATCGACAGTCATCCGGATGCCGGGATCGGCCTCGATCGCCGCCCAGATCGCCTCGGCATCCGCCTCGGTGATGACCCCGGTGAGCAGCCCCTGCTTGCCCGAGTTGCCGCGGAAGATGTCGGCGAACCGTGGGCTGAGCACCACCTTGAACCCGAAGTCGCGCAGCGCCCAGACGGCGTGCTCGCGGCTGGAGCCGGTGCCGAAGTCCGGGCCCGCGACGAGGATGCTCGCACCCTGATAGGCGGGCTGATTGAGGACGAACTCCGGATCCTGCCGCCAGCTGGCGAACAGCGCGTCTTCGAAACCGGTCTTGGTGACCCGCTTCAGGTAGACGGCCGGGATGATCTGATCGGTGTCGACCGCCGAGCGCTTGAGCGGCAGGGCGATGCCGGTGTGGGTCGTGAACGCGTCCATATCAGGCCTCCACCCTCGTCGGTCCCTGAGCTTGTCGAAGGGCGGGAAGATCGCTGGGGCTCGACAGGGTGCCGCGCACCGCCGTTGCGGCCGCCACGAGCGGAGAGACGAGGTGCGTGCGACCGCCCTTGCCCTGCCGGCCCTCGAAGTTGCGGTTCGAGGTCGATGCGCAGCGCTCCCCCGGTGCGAGCTGATCCGGGTTCATGCCGAGGCACATCGAGCAGCCGGCGAACCGCCACTCGGCGCCGAAGTCGGTGAACACCTTGTCGAGGCCTTCGGCCTCGGCCTCCAGCCGCACTCGTGCGGAACCGGGGACGACCATGACGCGCACGCCCTCGGCCTTCGTCCGGCCCTTGATGACCGATGCGAACGCGCGCAGGTCTTCGATGCGGCTGTTCGTGCAGGAGCCCATGAAGACGGCGTCGACCGCGACATCCTTCAATCGCGTGCCGGCCTGCAGATTCATGTACTCGAGGGCGCGCTCTGCGGCGGCACGGTCGTTTGGATCGGCGAAATCGGCCGGTGAAGGCACGACATCCGACAGCGAGACGCCCTGGCCGGGGTTCGTGCCCCACGTGACGAACGGCTCGAGCGCATCCGCGTCGAGGAACACCTCGGCGTCGTAGACGGCGCCCTCGTCGCTCGGCAGGGTCTGCCAGTAGGCGACGGCGTCATCCCAGTCCTGGCCCGCCGGTGCATGCGCCCGGCCCTTGAGATAGGCGAACGTGATCTCGTCTGGTGCGACCATGCCGGCGCGGGCGCCGGCTTCGATCGACATGTTGCAGACCGTCATCCGCCCCTCCATCGAGAGGGCCCGGATCGCGCTGCCGCGGAACTCGAGCACGTAGCCCTGCCCGCCGCCGGTGCCGATCTTCGCGATGACCGCGAGGATGATGTCCTTCGCGGTCACGCCGGGCTTGAGCTCGCCCTCCACCGTGATCGCCATGGTCTTGAACGCCTTGAGCGGCAACGTCTGGGTCGCCAGGACATGCTCGACCTCGCTCGTGCCGATGCCGAAGGCCATCGCGCCGAAGGCGCCGTGCGTCGAGGTGTGGCTGTCGCCGCAGACGACGGTGATACCAGGCATCGTGAGGCCGAGCTGGGGCCCGACGACGTGGACGATGCCCTGCTCCTTGTCGCCGAGCGAGTGCAGGCGGACGCCGAACTCCGCTGCGTTGCGACGGAGGGTCTCGATCTGCGTGCGGCTGGTCAGATCGGCGATCGGCTTGTCGATGTCGAGCGTCGGGGTGTTGTGGTCCTCGGTGGCGATCGTGAGATCGAGCCGACGCACCGGGCGACCCTCGGCGCGCAGGCCGTCGAACGCCTGCGGGCTGGTCACCTCGTGCACGAGGTGCAGGTCGATGTAGATCAGGTCGGGTTCGCCGTTGCCGCCCTTGACGACCAGGTGGTCGTCCCAGATCTTCTCGGCGAGGGTGCGGGGGCGATCCGGGATCGCCGACGCGTCGGCGCTCAGCGGAACTGCGCGGGAAACAGGGGTAGTCATTGCTCTGTCGTTCTCCTCGGGTGATGGATCAAGCCCGCA
>NZ_JBFUFC010000182.1:0-8025 GCF_056403635.1 Microbacterium sp. P2_F9
GTCAAGCACCAGTGCGGACTTTTTGATAACGATCCCATTCCTGGGCCAGGTCGCTAGTATCGTTAGCAATCGACGGGGCGATGGGGGCGATCTCGGGCGTTCCGCACTCGGATCCCTACCGGTCTTCGGGGGTTCACCCGAGTGCCGCACGACCGATCGGGTGAGGAGCGAGCATGACGACGACGTCGTTGAACGGTGCAGCCGCACAGCCGACGGTCAAAGACGTCGCCGCCTTGGCCGGCGTGAGCCCGATGACTGTCTCACGCACCCTCGCGGGCGGCAAGAATGTGCGCCCCGAAGTGCAGGAGCGGGTGCTCGAAGCCGTGGAGACCCTCGGCTATCACCGCAACGAGAACGCCCGCAGCATCCGTCCCGGCCAATCGACCCGCCTGATCGGCGTCGCCATCACGAACCTCGGAAACCCGTACTACAGCAGCTTCGCCCTCGGGGTCGAGGAGGTCGCTGCGCAGTACGGCTGCAGGATCATGCTCGGCAACACCGATGAGGACCTCGGCCGAGAGCGCCAGCTCATCGCCGACTTCATCGGCCGCCAGGTGGAGGGGCTGGTGCTCGTGCCGTCGACCGACGACTCCGCACACCTGCAGCCGGCGGTGCTCCGGCACACTCCGCTCGTGCTGGCTTCCCGGACCGTCGCCGGCCTCGACGCCGACTCCGTCGTGCTCGACGACGTCGGAGGCGCCTACCGAGGCACGAAGACCCTGCTCGAGGCCGGCCACACGCGGATCGGCTATCTCGGGAACGTGACGAGCGTGTTCACCGGCCGGAGGCGGTTCGAAGGCTACGCGCAGGCGCTCGCCGAGTTCGGGATCGATGTCGACCCGACCCTGGTTCGCCGCGGACAGCAGGATATCGAAGCCGCCAGCGCCGCGATGCAGCAGCTGCTCGACCTCGACGATCCGCCCACCGCCGTGTTCTGCGCCAACAACCGCAACTCGATCGGTGCGCTCAAGCAGATCGGCACCCGGCTCGCGGCTTCGGCGCAGAGCGGAGTTCCGCTGCCGCCGATCGTCAGCTTCGACGACTTCGAGCTGGCCGAGATGATGCCTGTACCCGTGACCGTGGTCGACCACGACGCCCGCGAGCTCGGCCGGGAAGCAGCCCGGATCCTCTTCGCACGCCTCACCGGCGACGACGATTCGGATCACGGGCGGCAGGTCGAGATGCCGACCCCCGTGCGGGTAGTGCGCGCCYAATGACCCAGCAGGGGTTGCGCAAACGATTCTGTCGTGCACTATGGTAACGATATCAAGATTCGAGGTCGAGTCGAAGGGAGCCTCATGTCGACACTGTGCGTTGATTTCGGCGGCACCGAGATCAAGCTCGGCATTCTCGAGCGTTCGCGGTTCCTCGTCAGCGCATCGCTCCCCAATCAGKGCGGMGACGGCGACCTGCAACGGGTGCGCGAGACTGTGGATCAGCTGCGCCGGAGCGTCGAGAGCGGGGCTGTCTCCGCGGTCGGCATCGCGGTCCCCGGTGTGGTCGACCGCGCGCACGCGAGCCTCGTGGCGGCCCACGGCAAATACCCCTACCTGCAGGATCGCGATCTCCGCGCGTGGGCGAACGACGCGTTCGGGGTGGACGCCGTGGTCGTCGAGAACGACGCCCGCGCCGCACTCGTGGGGGAAGCGACCTACGGCGTTGCCGCCGGCGCCACCGACGCGGTGCTCGTCACCCTGGGAACGGGCATCGGCACCGCGGCGATCATCGGCGGGAAGGTGCTGCGCGGTGCGCACGACCACGCCGGAATCCTCGGCGGGCACGTGACCGTCGACCTCGACGGCCCCATGTGCAACTGCGGAAACGCGGGCTGCGCCGAAGCGGTCGCCGGCACCTGGGCCCTCCAGCGCGATGTCGCATCCGATCCGGCTCTCGCGGCATCCGCACTCGGCGAACGCGCCGCGCGCGGCCCCATCGGGCTCCGCGATCTCGTCGAGACCCGTGCCGAGCCCGCTCCCGCCGCTCTGCTCGACCGCTATCTGCGCGCATGGGGTGCCGCGATCGTCACCCTCTGCCATGCCTACGACCCCGACGTCGTCGTCGTCGCGGGGGGCGTCATGCGCTCGACCGACCTCATCCTCCCCGCCCTGTCGGACTATGTGCACGCACACCTGTGGTCGTCGTCGCACCGACCCCGATTCGTCACCCCGGCGGCTCCCGAGCATTCCGTCCTGCTCGGTCTGTCCGCCCTGGCCGGGCACATCGGCGACCGCACCGCCCTCCCCCGAAAGGACGCTCAGTGACGATCGACGATCAGCACTCGCCGACCACCTACGACAAGCAGCCGTCCATCGCGCTGCCGCCCGGGAGCACCATCTGGTCGGGCCGCGAGGCCTGGGAGGAACTCCGCGCGGCCGCACGGACCGCGGCCGGCGAGCGCCCGGCCGTCGTGGCGATCGACACCTACCCGGGCGTCGACCTTCCAGCGCTGATCGCGGAGCTGCGCGAGAACCTCCCTGAGTTCGACGTCGTCGACGTAGAGGATGCCGCAGCCCAGCCCATCACGGTGATCGACGACCTCATCGGCCGCAACCTCACCGACGACCGGGTGTTCGGCGTGCTCAGCCACTTCACCCTCGACGAGTTCTACGACCGCCAGAAGCTCGAAACCCTCGCGGCCTCGATCGTCGCGGCCGCCCGACCCGTCATCCTGGTCGGCTGGGGCGCGGCATTGGTCCCGGTGCGCCCGGACGTGCTCGTGCTCGCCGATCTGGCCCGCTGGGAGATCCAGCTGCGCCAGCGCCGTGGGGCGACGAACTGGCGCACCGACAACCCMCGCGAGGACATCCTCCGCAAGTACAAGCGCGGGTTCTTCGTCGAGTGGCGGGTCGCCGACCGGCACAAGCGCGATCTGTTCGACCGGATCGACTATCTGCTCGACACGAACAGGAGCATCCGCGACGCTGGTCTGATCACCGGTGACGCCTTCCGGCTCGCGCTGAAGAGCGCATCGGCCGCACCCCTGCGTGTCGTGCCGTTCTTCGACCCCGGCGTGTGGGGCGGACAGTGGATGAAGAACCGCCTCGATCTCGACCGTGAGGCGACGAACTACGCGTGGTGCTTCGACTGCGTGCCGGAAGAGAACTCACTGCTCCTCGAAGCGGACGGGCGCGTGGTGGAGATCCCCGCCATGGATCTCGTTCTCAGCCAGCCGCGCGGACTGCTCGGCGACAAGACGTTCGCGCGGTTCGGCGCCGAGTTCCCCATCCGCTTCGACTTCCTCGACACGATGGGCGGCGGCAACCTGTCGCTGCAGGTGCACCCGCTCACCGACTACATCCAGAACGCCTTCGGCATGCATTACACCCAGGACGAGAGCTACTACCTGCTCGACGCCGACGAGGATGCGGTGGTCTACCTCGGCCTGAAGACCGGGATCGACCCTGAAGCGATGATCGCCGACCTGCGGGCTGCCACAGATGGACAGCATCCGTTCGACGCCGAGAAGTACGTCAACCGCATCCCGGCCCGCAAGCACGACCACTTCTCGATCCCGGCCGGCACGGTGCACGCCTCCGGGGCGAACTCGATGGTCCTCGAGATCTCCGCCACCCCGTTCATCTTCACCTTCAAGCTGTGGGACTGGGGACGAGTCGGCATCGACGGCATCCCCCGGCCGATCCACGTCGACCACGGCAGCCGCAACATCCAGTGGGAGCGGGACACCGAGTGGGTCCAGAGCCACCTGCTCGGCCAGGTCGAGCTCGTAGGCGAGCGGGAGGGACTGCGCGAGGAGCGCACCGGGCTGCACGACCTCGAGTTCATCGAGGTGCGGCGCCATTGGTTCACCGACGAAGCACGGCACGATACCGACGGCACGGTCAACGTGCTGAACCTCGTGGAGGGCGACCAAGTGGAGATCGCCAGTCCGACCGACGCTTTCGCACCGTATCGCATCCACTACGCGGAGACCTTCATCGTTCCCGCCGCGGTCGGGCCGTACCTCATCCGCCGCACAGCGGACTCGAAGAGCGAGCGCTTCGCGACGGTCAAGGCATACGTCCGCGGCACGCGCAAGGGAGACGAGTAGCAGCCGCGCCCCCTGCCAGGATGGCCGCATGGAACGTCCCGATGAGCGCGCCGACCTCCCGCGGCTGACGCCGCTGATCGTCGGCGCCGCGGCAGCCATCGTCGCGATCATCTTCCTGTGGGTGGTCATCTCGGCCCGCCGAGACCAGCCGTTCCCGATCGACGTGTGGTGGCACGAGCTGATGCTCGCGAGTCGGACGGATGCCGGACTCGTGCTCGCGTGGATTCCCAGCCACCTCGGCGGGCCGGCCGTTGCCGCGGTCACCTCGGTGGCGGTGGTCGCGACACTGCTGATCCTGCGATGGTGGTGGGCCGCGATCACCGTCGCCGCGACGCTGGCCGTGTGCATCCTGATCGCTGCACCGCTCGCCCGGATTGTGGGGCGGATCAGGCCCGAAGACTCGCTCGCGGAGATCGTCCCCACCTCGTACCCGTCGGGGCACGTCGCGTTCGCTGCCGCGTTCGTCACGGTCCTGGCGCTGCTGTTCCGGCACTGGCTCTGGTGGGTGTTCGGAGCAGTGTGGGTCATCTGGATGATGTGGGCTCGCGCCTATCTCTCCGCGCACTGGCTGACCGACATCATCGGCGGCCTCTTCCTCGGCGTGGCCGTGGGCACCCTGGTGTGGGCCGTCGTCGAGACGATCCGCCGGCGGCGGGTACAGCGAGCGGCCGACTCAAATAGTTAGAGGTTTGACAGTTAGAACTCTAACTATTACAGCGCCGACCCGGCGGTGCTCACCGACGGCACGCTGATGCTCACCGCGATGCTCGTCTCGACGATCTTCAACGGATTCACCGGTCTCGTGATCGCGGTCTTCCCGGCCACCGAGCAGATGCGCAACGCGACGATCATGTCGGTCGCGCAGGGCGTGCTGTTCATCCCGATCATCCTGATCGGCAACGCCGTCGTCGGGATCAACGGGGTCATCTGGGCGATGACCATCACCGAAGCGCTGACCTTCAGCCTCGGCATCCTGCTGTTCGTGCTCTCCCGCCGCGCTCTCAACGCCGCACCCTCCGCGGAGGCGGAGGAGGCGGCCCGCGAGGTCGAGGCGGAGGTGGCACCCGTCCGGTAGGCGCTCCGCAGTCCGCTAGCAGGCCGGACCAGGGCGCGCAAGGCCGTTCCCACAGCGGCACAGCGGGTAAGACTTCTCGCACCATGAGTACTCCGTCCAGCCTCGTCGCCGATCGCTATCGACTGGTCAAGATGATCGGCGCGGGCGGGATGGGGATCGTGTGGCAGGCGTGGGACGAGCGGCTCCACCGTCCGGTCGCGCTCAAGATGCTGCGCACCCAACCAGAGCTCACCGACGCCGAGCGTCAGCAGTCGACCGACCGAGCTCTGCGGGAAGCGCGGATCACGGCCGGACTGCGTCATCCCCACGCCGTGACGGTGTTCGACGTGATCGAGCACGACGGACAGCCCTGCATCGTGATGGAGCTCATCGAGTCGACGCCGCTGTCTGACCTGTTGAGTGAACACGGCACGCTGACCCCGGCTGTGGCAGCGCGGATCGGGGCGGAAGTCGCCTCTGCGCTCGCGGCAGCCCACAAGCTGCGGATCGTGCACCGGGATGTGAAACCCGGCAACATCCTGATCACGGCGGACGGCTCGGCGATGATCAGCGACTTCGGGATCTCACACGCACTCGGCGACGCGACGATCACGGCGACTGGCCTGATTCACGGCACTCCCGCCTACCTCGCACCGGAGGTGGCGCGAGGGCTGCCGACGAGCTTCGCCTCCGATGTCTTCTCGCTCGGGTCGACTCTGTACGCGGTGCTGGAGGGCGCCCCGCCGTTCGGGTCCGACAGGAACGCGATCGCTCTGCTGCACAAGGTCGCCCGCGGTGGCTACCGGCCACCCCAACATGCCGGCCCGCTCGCGCCGTTGCTGAACGAGATGCTGTCGACCAACCCGAAGGGCCGACCCAGCATGGCCTCCGTCGTCGCGTCCTTGTCCGCCGTACATCAGGACTCCACACCCTCGGCGGCCCTGCCGGCTGGTGGCGCGGTCGCGGTCGCGGCGCTGATCGACGGCACACCGATCGCGAGTGGCGAAGATGTCCCGACCGAGGCTGTGGAGCACGGCCCGCCCGCGGCCAGTGACCCGGACGTCACGACCGAGGCTTTCGAGCAGCACCCGCCCGCGACCACCACTGTCCCCGTCGATGCCCAGCTTCGACCGACCCCCGCGCCGCACACTCCCACCGCGCAGACCATCGCCGCCGATCAGCCCACTCGCTACCAACCGCCGACCGCCGAGACCGAGCCGCTGGCCGGCGCGACCGTTCCGGCCCGCGTTTCGACGGGGCAGGCGGGCGTCCCGCCGGTGGAGGGAGTGCCGCCGGCCGAGCGCGCCACCACCCGCCGCCGTCGTCGCCGTGCCGGTGTGATCGTGGGCCTCCTGGTTCTGCTCCTCGGGATCGCGGTAGGTGCCGCAATGCTCTTGAACCCGCTGCGGCCCGCAGGCGACGCTGCCGGTCCGACCGCGAGCCAGACGCCCGCTTCATCCGCGAGCCCGACACCGCCCGCGATCATCGAGACACCCGACCCTCAGGCCACCCCCCTCCCGCCGGCCGCCTCGACTCCCCCTTCGCCGGAAGCGGAGCCTGCGCCGCCGCCGCCTACCGGAGAGCAGCGCGCGATCGAGACGATCTCGGGCTACTACGCGATGCTTCCGGGCGACCTCGACAGTGCGTGGCCCACGATGACGGCGGACTATCAGGAGAACCACGCCGGAGGGCGCGGGGGCTACGAGGCCTTCTGGTCGACCGTCGACGCCCTCGAGATCGCCGACGTCAGCGCCTCTGCCCCCGATCGGGCACAGGCGACGCTCACGTATCACTTCCGGGACGGGCGCGTGGTGCAGGAGGTGACGAGCTTCCAGCTGGTGGACGAAGAGGGCGCGCTCAAGATCGCCGCGACGGACGTGCTGAGCAGTACGCAGCTCTGACCCGCGGTCTGCCGGGCTACGAGTGGTCGCGAGCGAACGCCGCCATGACGTCGACCCGCGAGTCGCCGACTGCACCGAAGTCGTCGCGCAGGCATCCGCCCAGTTCCTCGAGCGCGCCGTCCAGGACGGACCCGGCAAGGCGGAGCTGGGCGTGCGGTGACCTGGTGGCGGCATCGGCCAGTGCTTGGGCGACCGGCAGCGCGTGCCCGAGCGATGTGGGCGCTTCACCCTCGCGAAAGTAGTACGACTCCGGGCTCTGGCTGAGGTCGACGCGTGCCCCCGCGATCTGCTGCGCGACCGTGTGCAAGACGAGGGCTGCGGTGGACGCATCGATCTCTCCCAGCTGCTCGGGGTATCCCGCGCGTCCGAGCAAGGTGAGGTGCAGCGCGGTGGAACGCCGGCGAGCGAGGGTGGGGAAGAGCTGGAGCAGCCAGGTGGCCCCGGCGGTCAGCAGCGCGAATCCGGTCACCGCCTGCAGGGGCGAAAGCAGGCGGACAACCGGATCGATGGGCACGACTTCCCCGAAGCCGAGCGTCGAGAGCGACACCAGCGAGAAGTAGAGGGCTTCCAGAGCATCCKGGTATCGCGCTGGATCCATCCCTGCGGAGTAGAGGAATCCGTCGGGGACGTGCGGAAGGTAGAGGAATGCCCAGCCGACCGCCTGAATCGCCGCCCAGGCGAGCACGACGCTGATGGCCGCCAGCGGCCCGGATGCGGCGCGCGCTCGTCGCCCCCAGCGCGAGGTGAGCCGCCAGATGCCGACGACGATCCCGCGCGAGAGCCGCCCTCGGGCGTGCGGGTGCACGAGGGTCAGGAAGATGTCGGATAACCCGTAGGCGACGATCGCCGCGCCCGCGACACTGCTGAGAACGCCCCCAGCCGTGCTCACGCTAGCCTTCGCTCCGCATGGAACCCCTCCTCGTGCCATCTTCGTGCGGCACACGTCGTCGGCGGACGGGGTTGACATCGCGCGAGGGAGCCGGCCGACATCCCTGGGGGTCGGAGATTCCCCAGGGATGGAT
>NZ_JBFUFC010000183.1:0-7922 GCF_056403635.1 Microbacterium sp. P2_F9
GATGGGAATAGATCAAAATATCTGTAGTTACAGATAATGTGCCATCCGGCGATGGGAATAGATCAAAATATCTGTAGTTACAGATAATGTGCCATCCGGCGCACTCCACCCCCGCACGAAAGGAAGCGCCATGCCGCAGCAAGGCCGCCTTGCCGTCGTCCGCCGCTTCGGACCACCCGAAGTCATCGCCATCGAATCCCACCCGCTCGCACCGCTCGGCGCGCGCCAGGTGCGCGTCGCCGTCCGCATCGGCGGACTGAACCCGGTGGACGCGCGCCGCCGTGGCGGCGCCTTCGGGGGCGGAGTGCCGATGACCCTCGGCACCGAGTTCGCGGGCGTCGTCATCGAGTCGAACGACTCGGCATGGAAGCACGGCGACGAGGTCATCGGCTGGGGCGTCGCGGCCGCGGACGCCGACGCCGTAATCACGGACGGCACCCAGCTGCAGGCCAAGCCCGCCGATCTGTCGTGGGAGATCGCCGGCGGATTGAGCGGGGTAGGCCAGTCCGCTCTCACGGCCCTCGATGCGCTCACCCTGAACGAGGGCGATCTCATCGTCGTGCACGGCGCGGCCGGCGGGGTCGGCACCGTCCTGGTGCAGTCCGCCGTCGCCCGCGGCATCCGGGTGATCGGCACCGCAAGTCCGACGAGCCTCGACTATGTGCGCGCACTTGGTGCGATCCCGATCGCATATGGCCCCGGCCTCGCCGAGCGGCTCGCCGAGGCATCCGCAGGCGACACGATCGTCGCCTCCATCGACCTCGCGGGCAGCCCCGAAGCCGGCGACATCGCCCACTCGGTGCAGGCGAACGGCGGCCAGGCCGTCACGCTCGTCCCCGAGACGATGTCGTCGCACCGCCTCCGGCTCGTGCAGACCCAGCGGTCCGCCGCGCGCCTGCGACAGCTGCTCGACTCCGTCGCCGACGGAAGCCTGCGCTTCCCCGTGACCACCCTGCCGTTCACCGACATCGTGGAGGCCCACCGCCGCCTCGACGCCAAGCATGCCAACGGCAAGCTCGTGCTCGATCTGTCGGACAACCCGCTGCTGCCCATCGCGGCTGAGGAGGTCTGACATGGCATCCATCGCCCTCATCGGCCCCGGCCGGCACGGCACCGCGATCGCGCGGCTCTTCGCCGCGCACGGCGTCGACGTGACGCTCTTCCATCACCGCCCGCACAAGGCCGATGCCGCGCTCGCTGCGGTGCGCGCCGCAGCCCGCGGCGCAGAGGTGCGCACTGCCGCCACGATCCGAGAGGCCGTCGCCGACCACGAGCTCGTCGTGCTCACGACCCTGTGGGATGCGCCCCAGCGAAGCGTCATCGGCGAACTCGGCGACGAACTCGTCGGGCGGATCCTGCTCGACGTCTCGAACCCGCTCGACGTCACGCCGGCGGGGATCATCCCGCGCCGACCCGCGCAGGGCTCGGCCGGGCAGTTCGTCGCCACGCTGCTGCCGACGGGTGCGGGTCACGCGAAGGCCTTCTCGAACCTGCCCACCGCGGCCATCGAGAGCGACGCCGACCACGACCCGCTCGCGGTGCTGCCGTTCGCGGCGGAATCCGCCCGCACCGCCGAGCGCGTCCGTTCGTATCTCGACGTCATCGGGTGGCTGCCCTGGCTCGTCGGCGACATCAGCCGCTCGGCCGATCTGGAGATCGGCGGCCGCTTCAACAGTGCGGTCGGCCGATGGGGCCGTGCCCGATTGGATGCCGCAGAGATGAGCCGGCTCGCCGGCCCCGAGGCCACACTGGCCGGTCAGCGCGCCGGTTCTGCCTTCGGTGCAGCGGCGGCGGGCCTGTCCGCCTCGCAGCGCTGACCGCCGTCAGTCACACCGGGTCGGCCGACTCCGCATCGGCCGGCCCGGAAGCGTCCGGGGCAGACGATACGCCCTCGTGTGAGGCGAACCTGCGTGCGAAGCGCAGCAGCACCTCGACCTCGTCGTCATCGATCAGCGGCTCGAACTCCCGGACGAGGCTCGCCCGGTGCGCCTGCGTCGCCGCCTCGATCCGTTCCCGCCCTTCCGAAGTGAGCGAGAGGCGTGCGACTCGCGCGTCCTGCGCGGAGGCGGTGCGCGAGATCAGACCGGCGTCCGCGAGGCGGGCGATGAGGTGCGACGCCGAGCCCGAGGTGTAGAGCAGGGATTGCGCGAGCTGGGTCGCCGTCAGCGTGTGCTTGGGCGCTTCCCAGAGCGCCAGCAGGGCTTCGTACCAGGTCACCGGCAGGCCATGCTCGGTCTTCAGCTCGGTGGCGAGTCGCAGCAGCATCGACCGCTGCCCGTAGAGCAGCCCGCGCCAGATCTCCTGTCGCGGGGTGAGTGCACGTGTCATCCCGACCTCCGTCACCATGACACCACATGCCGATCGCCTCGCTCGGCGCACTACTTCCAGACGGTGGGCCACTGACCGCCCGCGCCACCGGCCGCGCACCTATTCTGAAGAGGTGGGAGACGAGCCGTCCGGCGGCGTCACGCACGCCGAGCGGAGCGAGCTCGACGCGCTCCGAAGGCGCGCCTATGGGCCGGATGCCGACATCCATGGCGACCCTCTGGCGCTGGCGCGCCTGCGAGAACTCGAGGATCGGGTTCGGCCCGAGCGCCTTGCGGTAGACCCGGCACGCGTCCCCTTCGTCGGCGGGATCGTCGCGGACCGGCCGAGCTCCCCTGCGCCCGGCACGGATCCCCCGTCCGGGGTGACGATCGTCGAGACCGCACCGGAGCGCCGACGGCCTTCGGGTCGGATGCTTGGCGTCGGCGCGGTGGCGGCGGCGGCTCTGATCGGCGCGATCGCCTGGAGTGGGATCCGGAGCGCTCCGGCAGACGATCTCCCGGTCGGATCCGCCCCGACCGCGGCCGTGAAGGCGCAGCGCGAGGTCGCTGACCAGCGGGTGCTCGACGACCTGCGCGACGACGTGCTGGCGCTTCCCGGCGTGGGCATCACGAAGCTGCTGGTGCGCGACGAGCTCCGGCCGTACGGGCTCGTCTACGGCCGCACGGTTGGCGTCGGCCGAACGGTCGACCACCAGTTCTGCATGATCATCGCCGATGTGCCCGCGGCATCCATCACCTGCATCTCGGGCCGGAATTCCAACGGGACGCCGGTGACGGTCACCCTTCCCGCCTGGTACCCCAACCTGGAGAGCGATCCGTACGCACCGGTCGGCGAGCTGGTGTCGTACACCCTGATGCCCGGAGGCAGCGTCGTCGCGGTGCCCGCCGAGTGACGCTGCCGGGTGCGCCCCAGACCGACTACGCGGGATTCTGGATGACTCCCGTGAGGAATGTGGGGCCGGTGAGCACGCCCTCGGCAAAGGTGACGTCGGTGCCCGTTATCGCACCCGTCACCACGATCTTGTTGCGGTTTGCGGTGCCAAGCCAGTACCAGAGGAAGGTGGCCGTGTTCGACCCGGTGCCGCTCAGCGCGACCGGCCAGCGCAGCACCACCTGCCTCGCGGAGAGCGACATCACCATCCAACTGCGAAGAATCGTCGGCGGGGCCGCTCCGATACTGTCGAGCGCGATACTCGCCCCGGGCAGTGTCCTGATCGTGACCTCGATGTAGTGCCCGTCGGCGGGATCGAAGCCCTGAGGATACGAGCCCATCCGCGGATTGCCCTGCACATTGTTCGGGTAGATCCCGATGTTGGCGTTCAGCGTGATGTTCTGCGGAGGCGATGCCGCGAAGGCCGGCGTGGGTGCAGCCACCAGGATCGCGGGTGCAGCCCATCCCCACTTCATCACCGTCCGGCGGGAGACGGGCGGCCCAGAGGGCTCTTCGTGACCGTGCTCGGTATCGGTCATGGTCCCCCCCGGGATCGCGGTCCTGGTGCCCACGCTAGTGGCGCCGAGCAGCCATCCGTCGGGCAGGCGCGCGGGAAGCGGGAGACCGCCTGCCGGGCTACCAGCCCACGAGGGCGTCGGCGGGCGTGCGCCCGACGGCGACCGGACGCTCCCGCGACCGCGACCAGTGACTCCAGGAACCGGTGTAGATGCGCGTTTCGACTCCGGCATGCGCGAACGCGAGCGCCGAGTGCGTCGACGCGATCCCCGCGCCGCAGTAGAGCGTGATCTGGCGGTGGACATCCACCCCGGCCGCCTCGACCGTGGCGAGGATCGCCTCGGGAGATTTGAGCGTGCCGTCGGGTGCGATGTGGGTCACTGTCGGGATGTTGACGGCGCCGGGGATGTGGCCGGCGGCCGGATCGAGTCCGGGAGTGAGCCCGCGATAGTGCTCCGGAGCCCGGACGTCGATGAGGAATCCGTCGATCGGAGCGCGGGCGGCGTCATCGATCGTCGCGACCCCTGGGTCGATGTCGAGCAGATGCACCGTGCCCGGCTCGGACACGCGGTCACCGACCTCGAGGGGCAGTCCTGCGGCCACCCAGGCCCGGATCCCGCCATCGAGCACCCGGATGTCGACTCCCCGGCGGCGCAGGAGCCACCATGCGCGCGCCGCCGCGACGGCATCGTTGTCGTCGTACGCGACGACGAGGTCGCCGTCGTCGATCCCCCAGCCACGCGCGGACTGCTCGAGGCGGTCCACCGACGGGAGGGGATAGCGTCCGCCCTCGGGGTACCCGCGGACGGCCAGATCGGACTCCAGATCGACGTAGACCGCCCCGGGCAGGTGGCCGGCGACGTACGCGGGCCGGCCCTCCGGAGTGTCCAGGCGCCAGCGCACGTCCAGGACGCGCACCGGCCGGTCAGCGGAGAGTTCTGCGGCGAGTTCGTTCGGGTGGATCAGGTGGGGCACAGGACGAGTGTCCCGCCGTCGGTGGATGCGCTCCCACAACGGACGACATACAGCGCAACCTGGGCGAGATCCAACGTCGATTCACGACGCATTCCGACACATTCCGGCGCCTGGGGACCGCTCTCCGCGCGGATGTTACGCCGCGTGAACGGTCATTGCGCCATGTGATGACGCGGATCGCGCGCCGCGCGGCCGGTTCATAACGTTGCGGAGCACCCGCGGTGATCGCGGACTCCCTCCCAGCGAAGAGGACACCACCCCATGAGCACGACCACCACGACGGCACCCGTCGCAGTAAGCGACCCGCCCCCACTCACCGCGCCGGCCGCGGGCTCGGAGCGCGCCGATCTGGGAAGCATGCAGGTCGTCCACACGCGCCACTGGTTCCGCTGGACGCTCAGCGCGATCCTCATCTTCGCGATCGCGCAGTTCGTCTGGTCGCTGGTCACGAACGCGAACTACGAGTGGGACGTCTTCGCGAGCTACTTCTTCTCGACGCCGGTGCTCGTCGGGATCGGGTACACGCTGTCGCTGACCGCGATCGCGGCGACGATCGGATTCGCGCTGGGCACGGTGCTCGCCCTCGGCCGGCTGTCGAAGTCGGTGCTGCTGAGCTCCATCGCCTGGACGTACATCTGGTTCTTCCGCTCGGTGCCGCTCGTCGTGCAGATCATCGTCTGGTACAACCTCGGTTACCTGTACCCCACCCTGGGGCTCGGCACTCCGTTCACGACCGACTTCTGGATCGTGGAGTTCCCGACGGTCCAGCTGATCAGCGCCTTCGCCGCCGCGATCCTCGGACTCGGGCTGCACCAGGCCGCCTACTCTGCGGAGATCATCCGCGGCGGCCTCATCTCCGTCGACCAGGGCCAGCAGGAGGCGGCCGCGGCCCTCGGCATCCCGGCCCGCAAGCGGCTCCTGCGCATCATCCTGCCGCAGGCCATGCGCTCGATCGTCCCGAACGCGACCAACGAGGTGATCGGTCTCGTCAAGGGCGCATCGGTCGTCTTCGTCATCGCGATCCCCGAGCTCTTCTACGCCGTTCAGGTGATCTACAACCGCAACAGCCGGGTGATCCCGCTGCTCCTGGTCGCTGTGGTCTGGTACACGCTCATCACCACGATCCTGAGCGTCCTGCAGTACTACATCGAGCGCCACTACGCCCGCGGGTCCGTCCGCACCCTCCCGCCGACCCCGTTCCAGCGATTCCGCCGCTGGTCGGGTGCGCAATGGGCTCGCCTCGGTGACGACAGCAGCGCGAAGGCGCCGCCGGCGGGCCGCGGCATCCCGCCCCTTTCCCTGACTCCGGATGCCGGAATCGACGCGAACGAGGAAACCCGATGAGCACGATCACCGACACGAGCGCCACCCCCACCACCAGGGGCCTCGTCGAGATCCACAACGTCCACAAGTCGTACAGCGGCGTCGAGGTGCTCCGTGGTATCGACCTGACGGTGCAGCCCGGCGAGGTCGTGGCGATCCTCGGTCCCAGCGGCTCGGGCAAGTCCACCCTCCTGCGCACGATCAACCACCTCGAATCCGTCGACCGGGGCTCGGTCACCGTCGACGGTCAGCTGATCGGCTACGAGCGCCGCGGCGACAAGCTCTACGAGCTGCGCGAGAAGGAGATCCTCAAGCGCCGCACGCAGATCGGCATCGTGTTCCAGAACTTCAACCTGTTCCCGCACCTCACCGCGCTGGAGAACATCACCGAAGCGCCGATCGACCTCGGACTCGCCACCAAAGACGAGGCCCGCGAGCAGGCGCTGGAGCTCCTGGCGCGAGTCGACCTGAGCGACAAGGCCGGGCACTATCCGCGCCAGCTGTCCGGGGGCCAGCAGCAGCGAGTTGCGATCGCCCGCGCGCTCGCTCTTCACCCGAAGGTGCTGCTCTTCGACGAGCCCACGAGCGCCCTGGACCCTGAGCTGGTCGGCGAGGTCCTCGACGTCATCCGGGGCCTCGCCCGCAGCGGAACGACGCTCATCATCGTCACGCACGAGATCGGCTTCGCTCGCGAAGTCGCCGATCGGGTCGTGTTCGTCGACGACGGGGTCATCGTCGAGCAGGGCACCCCCGACGTCGTCCTCACCCACCCGGAGCACCCGCGCACGCGGGAGTTCCTCGCCAAGGTACTGGCCTGACGCGCCGCGTCAGAGCCCACCCGCATCACCCCAAGAGAGAGATAACCGCACCATGGCAATCAGCAAGAAGCAGGGCATCGCGATCGGCGTCGGCGTCGTCGCGGTGGCCGCGATCGTCGGCGGCGTGTTCGCCGCGATCAACCTCAACAGCGGCACCGCAGAGGCGGCAGCGCCCGAGCCCACGAAGACCAACACGGCGACCGACGAGGTCACCTGGTTCCACACCGATCCTGTTCCGGAGGCTGTCGACGCGCTGGCCGCGAGCGGCTTCACGCCGATCAACCCCGGCAAGCTCACCGTCGCGGTCGGCGCCTTCACGCCGCCGCTGAGCTACCAGCCGGAAGGCACCACCGCGGCCACCGACGTCGCCGGCACCGAGCCGAACCTCGGCGCGCTCATCGCCGAAGGCCTGGGCCTCGAATACAACCCGCAGGTCGTGGCATGGGCGGACTGGCCGCTGGGCATCCAGTCCGGCAAGTACGACCTCATCACGGCGAACGTCACCGTGACCGAGGAGCGCAAGGAGCTCTACGACTTCGCCAGCTACCGCGACGACCTCCTGGGCTTCTATGTGCAGGCGGATAGTGACATCACCTCGATCAAGGAGGCCGCGGACATCTCGGGCCTGAAGATCACGGTCGGCTCCGGCACCAACCAGGAGCAGGTGCTCCTGGCTTGGAACGCGGAACTCGAGGCGGATGGCAAGGCGCCCGCGGAGCTCAGCTACTACGACGACGCTGCGGCCGCGACCCTGGCCCTGCAGTCCGGTCGTGTCGATGCCTCGTTCGGCCCCAACGCCACCGCGGCGTGGTCGGCGCTCGAGACGGGTGACACGAAGCTCGTCGGCATCGTCCCCGGCGGCTGGCCGAACACGGCGAACATCGCCGCCGGCACGGCGAAGGGCAACGGCCTGATCGAGCCCGTCAGCATCGTGCTGAACGCGCTCATCGAGGACGGCACCTACACCGAGCTCCTGACCTTCTGGGGCCTGGACTCCGAGGGCATCGACTCCTCCGAGATCAACCCTCCTGG
>NZ_JBFUFC010000184.1:0-7901 GCF_056403635.1 Microbacterium sp. P2_F9
TCACTAGGTGGCCCGACCCACGCTCTTCGACTATTCAGTGCCTCGGATTCCAGTCGGCCGTAGCCGCGCGAGTCCGTTGGTGAGCGAAGCGAGACAAAACGTCGTCAGTCGCTCGGATCCCCTAAGGCGTGGTCGGTGGATCGGTTGGCGTGGGATCCGGCGGCGGATCGGACGGCGAGGGGTCCGGCGCAGGCGCAGGGTCGGGCGTCGGCGCCGGTGTGGGAGTGGTGCCCCCGCCGGTCACCGGCGTCGATCCGGTGTTGCGCCTCGGCACAACCGGCGTCTCTTCCTCGGCCTTCGCGGCTTCCACCGCCTGATCCGCGCGCAGCGCGGTCACGGCCGCCGCATAGGCCAGCAGCTGTGCAGCACCGGTGCCGCCCGTCGCGCGTGCGGCCCCAACAGCTGGCACGGCGGCCATAACGGCGTCGCGCAGCGCCGCGCTGGCGAGGGGGTTCTCGGCAACGAGCGACTCCGCGGTCGCGGCAAGCGATGTCGCCAGTGCGTCGAGCGCCGCGTCAGCGATCGACGTCGCGGCACCGATATCCGCACGTGCATTGTCGAAGTCGGCAGCTGCGAGTGCCACGCGAGCAGCGTGTTTCTTCGCATCCTCGGCAACTGTCAGCACCTCGTCCGCATCCGCGTCGCCGAGCGATGCGCCCTCATACTCCTCGGGCACGGTGGCCACGTCGCGGGGAGCGATGCTCGCCTGCACGCCGTCGAGGGCTGTCATCGCGTCGGCCCGCGTCTGCGCATCGCCCATCCCGTCGATCGCGGCGAGTGCGGGCGCCACCTCGTCGATGAATGCCTGCGCATCGGTGACGGATGCTTCGTACGCCGAGTTCGCCGAAACCAACCCGGAGTCGGCCCGCTCGGCGGATGCTTCCGCGGTGGCCAGCGTTCCCCGCGCATCCGCGAGGCGGGCATTTTCATTGATGGTGATGGCGCCGAAGACTCCGCCGCCTGCGACGACGGCGATGGCGACGACCGCTGTTGCGACCGACACGGAGGTGCGCCCGCGAGAGCCGAAGAGCGCGGCGCGAACCCCGCGGCGCGGCTGCTCCGGAGCCACGACGAACGCGGGCTCTTCGGCAGACCATGGCTGCCACTCCGGCGCCGGCTCTTCGGCGACCCACGACTGCCAGGCCGTCTCGGGCTGAGGATCCGACGATGGTGCTCCCGGCTCAGGCGCCCCCTCAAAAGTGGGCTGCCATCCCGTCGCTTCGCCGAAGATCTCCCCGCTGCCAGCGTCCGCCTCCCGATCGCCGGTGGCGACCGCTGCGCTCCCAAACAACGCAGCGAGGCGCTCGATCTCGCGATCATGACCGGCGACGGCATCCTCGACCGCGGTCGAGTCGAACTCGCGCCCGCCCGTCTCGGGCTCGTCAGCACCCGTCGCGGGCCGCCCAGCGCTCACCGCAGGTTCATCGGCATCCAGCGCGGGTTCGCCGACGTGAGTCTCTGGATCTGCGCTCGGCGACGCAACGGCTCCGAAGAAGGCCGCAAGGCGCTCGCGCTCCCGCTCAGCGTCGAAGTGATGAGTCTCTTCTTCATGAGAGCCGAAGACCTTGTCGAGCTCGTCCGCCTGGCCCTCCGGCGCGCGCTGAACTCCGTCGACGGCATCGTGAACGCCATCGATGGCGGTCTCGTCGGCTGGGTGCTGTTCCTTAGCGGACTTCATTTCGACCTTCCGCACGTCGGAGCGCGGGCGCGGTCAGCATACACCGGGCACCTGGTGAACCCATGGCCGCCCCTGCGTTGCCGACGGCGACGAAGTGGCAAGAGCCATTCACATGCCCGACACATTCGCCTGGTACTTTCCCAGACGTGGGGACCACTTCTTGGGGCGAAAGGACGGTCGGTGACGTCGAACCTTCAACAGGTCGACGCGACAACGACGTCGCAGTACGAATCTAAAAGCAACGAATCTCAATCCAAATCTGTCGGACCCGCGGTGCCGACTGTTTCGACGACGGATGCCGCCGGCACACGCGTGTCGACGAGCACGACTCCCGTGACGACTGTGTTGCCGCCCGACCGTTGGCGGCAGCGCCTCGCGCGGCGCATCTGGCTCAGCGATCTGCTGGTGCTGGTATGGGTCGTCTACGGCACCCAGATCGCCTGGTTCGGCCTCGGCAATGCCGCCGTGACGATGCGCGAAGACCATCGTCTGACTGACGTCTCGTACTGGGCCTTCTCCGCAGTGCTGGTTGTGCTGTGGATGTGGGCGCTGAGCCTCATCGACTCGCGAAACGAGCGGGTGATCGGTACGGGCAGTACCGAGTTCGTGCGCGTAGTAGATGCGAGCATCCGACTCTTCGGCGTCATCGCGATTGCCGCCTTCCTCCTGCGAGTCGACGTCGCTCGGGGCTTCCTCCTCATCAGCCTGCCGTTGGGTGTGCTGGTGCTGCTCTTCGAACGCTGGCTCTGGCGCCAGTGGCTTGTCTCGAAGCGCCTGCTCGGGGAGTACTCGGCGCGAGTGCTGCTGGTCGGGTCGGAGACCTCCGTGGCTCAGATCGCCCGAGAGCTGGAGCGAGCCCCGCGCGCCGGCTACCGCGTGGTCGGCGCATGCGTGCCGAGCGGGCGCGTGGCGGCGACGATCGAGGGCACCGACATTCCGATCATGGGCAGCGTCGACAATGTCGAGCGGGCGATGGCCGCCACGCGTGCCGACACGGTCGCGGTGACGAGCACCGATGAACTGCCGCCCGACAAGGTGAAGCAGATCTCATGGGGTCTCGAAGCCGGCAGGCAGCACCTGGTGCTGGCGCCGAGCATCGTCGACATCGCCGGCCCGCGCATTCATATGCGCCCCGTGTCTGGTCTGCCTCTGATCCATGTCGAGACTCCGCGTTTCAGCCGTGGCCAGCGGTTCGCCAAGCGAACAACCGATCTCACCGCGTCCGTACTCGGCACGATCCTGATCAGCCCGATCCTCGCCTTTTTGGCCCTGAGCGTTCGACTGACTAGCCAGGGCCCGGTCTTCTTCCGTCAGACCCGCATCGGCCTGCGCGGCGAAGAGTTCACGATGATCAAGTTCCGCTCGATGGTCGTGAACGCTGAGGATCTGCTCGAAAACCTCGAACGCAATGCACATGATCCCGGTAACGAAGTGCTCTTCAAGATGAAGAACGACCCGCGCGTCACTCCCGTCGGCCGCTTCATGCGCAAGTTCAGCCTCGACGAGCTGCCCCAGCTGTTCAATGTGATCGGCGGCTCCATGTCGCTCGTCGGCCCACGGCCACCGCTGCCGAAAGAGGTTGCGCAATATGCCGACCACGTGCACCGTCGCTTCCTCGTGAAGCCCGGCATCACCGGCCTGTGGCAAGTCAGCGGTCGTTCTTCGCTGTCATGGGAGGAGTCGGTGCGTCTGGACCTCTCGTATGTGGAGAACTGGTCGCTGGTCGGCGATGTCGCGATCCTCGCCAAGACAGCCAAAGCGGCCCTCGCCCCGGGCGAGACCGCCCACTAGTTCGGCTCAGACCCAAGGAGATCCCCCCATGCCTTCTGTCGCAATCATCGGCACCCGTGGCTATCCGAGCTATTACGGCGGCTTCGAGACCGCTGTGCGGCGCTTGGCGCCCTACTTGGTGGATGCCGGGTGGGACGTGACGGTCTATGGAAGGCCCGGCGCGGTGAAGACGGCGGACGCTTCCCGGGACTCGAGGGTGCGCACGGTTGAGACTCGGGGAATTGAGCGAAAGTCGCTGAGCACCCTTACTTACGGGCTGACGGCATCACGGCATGCCGCAGCCGAGCGACCCGATGTCGCGCTGGTCATGAATGTGGCAAATGGCTTCTGGCTTCCCATTCTTCGGCGCGCCAATATCCCAACGTTGGTGAACGTGGACGGCATCGAGTGGGATCGCGCCAAATGGGGGGCGCTCGCGAAGTGGGTGTTCCACCAGGGTGCAACCTGGACGGCGCGGCACGGCTCWCGGATGGTCTACGACTCCGAAGAAATCTCTCGCCGTTGGCAGGAGGAGTTCGGCTTGGAAGGTGACTTCATCCCGTACGGCGGCGACGTCCTTCCAGATGTCCTCCCGATCGAGCCGGGCCTTAGCGACCGCGGGTACGTCCTCGTGGTGGCTCGATTCGTGCCCGAGAACACGATCCCCGAATTTCTCGAAGCGGCCCGCGACCTCGCGAAGACCACGGACGTCGTGATCGTGGGCTCGAGTGGATACGGCGGCGAGCTCGACGATGCCGCGCAGGCATTGTCCGATGAGACCGATCGCGTTCACTGGCTAGGCCATGTGAGCGATGACGCGCGCCTCCACAGCCTTTGGCAGCATGCGGGTGCCTATTTCCATGGCCACAGCGTCGGCGGAACCAACCCGGCGCTGGTCCAAGCGATGGCGTGCGGAGCGCCCATCGTTGCCCGCGACACGGTTTACAACCGCGAGGTTCTCGGCGATGCGGGGCAGTTCACATCCCCCGCTCCGAGAGACATCCGCGACGCGATCGCGGCGGTCCTCAACGACCGAAGCACGTCCGACCAGCTGGCCGCTGCAGCAATCGCGCGCGCCAAGATGTTCTACACGTGGGACTCGGTCAATGCACGCTACGAAGCCGCGCTCCGCTCGCTCATGGTCGGTGCACGCGATCTTCGGGTGGATGCCCGGTGAGGGCACTGCACGTCGTGCCTGAACTCCGTGCCGCGCATGTGGAGCGATTCACAGAGTGGGCGACACAGGACGCTGTTCTTTACCGAGCCACGAAATGGGATCTCGACGCCGTTCCGCCGTCGGAGCGAGTCACGCGTCTCACTCCTCGCACGTTCTTCAACGCCCTCCGCCAGGAAGGCAAGCTGACGGTCGAGTTGCCGGAACCGCTCTGGATGCGAGAACTGCCCCTGACCGCGGTCCTCGCGATTGCCGCCCGCGTGATCAAGGGTCGCCGCGTGCACTTAGTGACGTACTGCATCGAGAACAACGACGTGCCAACCCTTGTCGGCGCGCCGAAGTGGACTGAGGCACCGGTTGGCCGGGTTGTCGGGACCATCATCGGCGGCCTATTCGGGACGCTTCTCGACAAGGTGGCGTTCGGCAGCCCTGGCGCCATGGCGACCTACGCTTCACTCCCCGGTCTGCTGCGCGCACCTCACGAGTTGATTCTCGAACTGCCCGCGCCGACCCTCCCCATCACCGAGGCGACCAACTCCGACGTGCTCTTCGTTGGTCGTCTGGAAGACCGAAAGGGAGTGGGTCACCTCTTGGATGCGTGGCGCAGGATTGAGCCTGAGACAAGCGCATCGATATCGGTTGTCGGAGACGGACCGCTCCACAGTGCCGTCGCCGCCTGGGTCGAGGAGTCACCCAAACGGCGGTCGCACATGAAGCACATCGAGCACGCGTCTCTGGGAGTGATCTACGCACGACACCGGGTGCTCGTGGCACCATCCGTGCGTGACGGACGGTGGCGAGAGCAGATAGGTCTCCCGATCAAGGAGGCGCTCTCTCACGGCCTAACCATCGTGACGACCTCCGAGACGGGACTCGCCAGCTGGCTCAGTACTGAGAACCACACAGTCATTTCGGATGTGGATCAGCTTGCACGTGCACTGCTGACCACGATCCATGCTCCGCTCCGTCCCGATGTGGTCGTCGCATCGCTGCCCACCATCGACGGTCGACGAAACGCTGATCTGTGGATGAAGAGCTGATGGTTGAGCACGGAACGCCCCCCATCCATGACCTCTCTGCCGTGATCGTCCACCATCGCCGGCACGACACTATCGCCGCCGTCGTTCGCGGTCTGGTCGCGCAGGGCGTCGAGCCCAGCCGCCTTGTTGTCGTCGACAACTCCGAGATGCCGGACGAGGTCGAGGCCCTTCGAGCAGCCCTGCCCTCAGCCGTGCTGGTGACCGTGGAACCGAATCGCGGGTATGGCGCAGCGGTCAACGCCGGCCTGGGCACACTTCGAGACTCCGGACAGGAAAGCCTCTTCACACTTGTCGCGACGCACGAGGTGCGCGTCGACGAGGGATGCCTGCAGCGTCTGGTGTCAGCGCTGGAAGACCCGACACTGGCGGCGGTCGGCCCCGAGCTCCTCACCGATGGCGACGAGGTGTGGTCGATGGGGGGCATCCTGTCACCTACTCTCCGAATGCCGCTGCACCGGCGGGCGATTCCTCTCGGGGACGACCTCGCAAGACCCACGCGCTGTGTGTGGCTCGACGGGGCCATCGTCGTCTACCGGACCAGCGAGTTGCCAATGCGACCGTTCGATGAGTCGTTCTTCCTCTACACCGAGGAAGTCGACCTGCATCTCCGGCTCGGCTATGCGGGCGGTGAGCTTGCCGTGGTTCCGGGGGCTCGCGCCTGGCAGCAGTCGGACGGAACACCGCCCTTCTACTTCGCCCGCAACCTCCGCCTCTTGAATCGCCGGCACGCCGGATTCTTCGGGAGGACTGTCGGCACTTCGGTTCCGATCTTCCGGCGATGGGCGGGCCTCGTCGCCTCGCGACGATGGTCGGCCGCCCAGGACGTGTGGCGTGGTGCAAGTGTGCGACTGCCCAGGGCGGATTCGCGCGTTGTCATGGTGAATCCGCTCGCGTCGGCGCTTGCTCACTACGTACGCGAAACGCGTCAGGTTCTCGAGTCAACGGGCGTTTCGGCCGACTCCATCCAGTTCCCGGAGCCCTCGGCCAATGGCGGCAGCCGCATCAAGTGGGTACTGGCCTACGCGCGGTCACTGCGACTCGCCAGGCGATTGGGTCGATCGATGCACTCAACCAACGTGCTGGTGTGCTGGCCGGTGCTGGGCCTGCTGGACAGCCTGATGATCCGGACGCTGGCCGGCCGAGGAAGCCTCGTCGTGCACGACCCGGAGCCGCTGGTACGAGCGATCGGCTACGACCGCCTTTCCGCATTCATTTCTAAGACTCTGTCCACACGGGTGCTGCTCGTCACCCACAGCAGCCATGCGCACCGTTCACTCGCGCGATCGACCGGGCTGTCGACAGAACAGATCGAAATGGTCCCGCACCCGATTCTCACCCGGCCCGAAATGGCTCCGAACGCGAAGCTGGCGATGGTCTCAGTTCTCGGCCAATACAAACCGGACCGAGATTTGGACTTGCTCCGGGAGATCGCCGCCGAGGCTGACAGCGCCTGGCGCCTCACCGTGATGGGTCGTGGTTGGCCGAGCATCCCGGGCTGGGAAGTCGACGCCAGATTTGCTTCCGAGGCCGAATTCGACGAGCGTTTGCGACACTCCGCCGTGGTCCTGGTTCCTTACCGACGCTTCTACCAGAGCGGCGTGGCGATTCGCGCGCTCGAGGTGGGTACCGCCGTAGTGGGACCGAGAGAATCAGTGCTCGCCGACGTGCTCGGCGAGACCAGTTCGTGGCTCGCGGACGAAGACGCCGCCACGTGGCTGACGTCCATCAGGGCCGCTGCGGGTAGTTCGTCGGCAGACGTGGTTGCGGTTCGTGACTTGTACACGGCATCAGCGGTCGAAGGCTGGTCGCGCCTGACAGCGGGGGTAACGAATGGTTGAGCAGGCAGTTGGACAGGAACTGACAGTTGTAACACTCGCCAGCCCGGAGAGCGCGGAGAAGTGGCATGAACTGAGTTCTGTCGCTCGGGTCGTCACCTTTGGTGGCGCCTCCACGACCGGCAAGAGGTTCGGGAAACTCGCGCTTGGGCTGGGCCTCGACTCGTTGGCGGTTGCGGCCAAGGCTGCGGTCGCGCCGCGCACGACGATGTACCTGGCCACTAATCCATGGATCGCGCTACCTCTGAAGGTGCTGACACGCAGGAAGGTCATCGTCACAGGCCTGTACGCGACTCCCGGTACGCGGTCGTGGAGGATCCTCACGAAAGGGCTTCACGACTCGCCGATCATCACGCTGGCCCCGGTCGAAGCCGAAAACTGGATCGCGGGCGGCGGACGGGCAG
>NZ_JBFUFC010000185.1:0-7712 GCF_056403635.1 Microbacterium sp. P2_F9
GTGCGCCCCCACGCGCGTGGCCGTGTCGGCCAGGGCGGGCAGTCGATCGCCCAGTGCCTTCGACTCGAAGGCGGCGATCTTCTTCTCGGCGGCCTTCAGGCTCGCGGTGAGCTCGGCGATGCGGGCAGGCAGCTCGTCGCGGGGGGTCTTGAGCGTCGAGGTGAGCTGCGAGACGATCGCGCGCTCGGCGGCGAGCGACCGGAACGCGTCCAGACCGACGAGGGCTTCGACGCGGCGACTGGATGCACCCACGGAGGATTCCCCGACGAGGCTGATCAGTCCGACCTCGGCGCTCGCGCCGACGTGCGTGCCGGCGCAGAGCTCGCGCGACCAGGGACCGCCGATGTCGACCATGCGCACGGTGGTGCCGTACTTCTCGCCGAACAGCGCCATCGCCCCGAGTGACTTCGCCTCGTCGAGCGGCAGCACGCGGGTCGTCACCTCGAGGTTGTCGCGCACCGCGTTGTTCGCGATCTCCTCGATCTCGGACTTGGTGGCGTCGGAGAGCGCCTGGCCCCAGCTGAAGTCGAAGCGCATGTACCCCGCGCGGTTCAGCGAGCCGGCCTGAGTCGCGGTGCGGCCGAGCGTGTCGCGCAGGGCCGCGTGCACGAGGTGCGTGGCGGAGTGCGCCTGGCGGGCGGCGCGACGGTTCACGGCATCGACGACCGTGGTCGCCGGCTGCCCGACGCCGACTTCGCCCGTGGTGACCTCGACAGTGTGGCTGACGAGCCCCGGAACGGGCTTCTGCACGTCGAGGACCTCGAGTTCGAAGCCTGGACCGACGATCACGCCCTTGTCGGCGACCTGGCCCCCGGACTCTGCGTAGAGGGCGGTCTCGGCGAGGATGACCTCGGCGATCTGGCCCTGGTACGCGCGGTCGACGGACACACCGTCCACGAGGACGCCGAGAATCGCCGACTCGGACTCGAGGTCGGTGTAGCCCGTGAAGACCGTCTCGCCCTTGGCACGGAACTCGCGGTACACACTCTGGTCGGCGATCGCGCGCTTGCGCGCCTTGGCGTCGGCCCGCGCCCGCTGGCGCTGCTCCTGCATCAGGGTGTCGAACGCCGCGCGGTCGACGGTGAGACCGGCTTCTTCGGCCACSTCGAGCGTCAAGTCGATCGGGAAGCCATACGTGTCGTGGAGGAGGAACGCCTCCGCGGCGGGAATGCTCGATCCGCCACTGCGCTTGGTGTCTTCGACCGCGAGGTCGAGGATCGTCGAGCCCGACGCGAGCGTGCGCAGGAAGGTCTCCTCTTCCGCAAAGGCGTACTGCGAGATGCGCTGCCAGTCGTCGGCGACGACCGGGTAGGCGGACTTCATCGCGTCTCGCGATGCCGTGAACAGCTCGGGGAACGTCGCGCCGTCCACGCCGAGCAGGCGCATCGCGCGCACGGATCGGCGCATGAGGCGACGAAGGATGTACCCGCGACCCTCGTTGGAAGGCGTCACCCCGTCGGAGAGGAGCATCAGCGAGGAGCGCACGTGGTCGGAGATCACGCGGAAGCGCACGTCGTCTTCATGGACGGCGCCATAGCGGCGACCCGACAGCTCGACGGCGCGGTCCAGAACGGGACGCAGCTGGTCCGTCTCGTAGATGTTGTCCACACCCTGCTTGATGAACGCGATGCGCTCCAGGCCCATGCCGGTGTCGATGTTCTTCGCCGGCAGTTCGCCCACGATGTCGAAGTCGACCTTCGATCGCACGTTGGAGAGAAGGTCCTGCATAAACACGAGGTTCCAGATCTCAGTGAACCGGTTGTCGTCGGCGGCGGGACCGCCATCGCGGCCGTACGCGGGGCCACGGTCGAAGAAGATCTCGGAGTCGGGCCCGCCGGGCCCCGGCTGCCCGGTGTGCCAGTAGTTGTCGGCACGCCCGAGCCGCTGGATCCGCTCGGGCTTGAGCCCGATGACGTCGCGCCAGATCGCTTCCGCCTCGTCGTCGGTCTCGTACACGGTGACCCAGAGATCCTTCTCGTCGAAGGCGAGCCCGCCATCCGCTTCGGAGGTTGTCAGKAGGTCCCACGCGTAACGGATCGCACCTTCCTTGAAGTAGTCGCCGAACGACCAGTTGCCCAGCATCTGGAAGAAGGTGCCGTGGCGCGCGGTCTTTCCGACCTCTTCGATGTCGTTGGTTCGGATGCACTTCTGCACGTCGGCGATCCGGGGATGCGGCGCGGGAACGACGCCCGTCAGATACGGGATGAACGGCACCATACCGGCGACCGTGAACAGCAGCGTCGGGTCGTCGCTGACGAGCGACGCCGACGGCACGATGACGTGGTCGTTCTTCTCGAAATAGGCCAGGTAGCGCTGCGCGATCTCAGCGGTCTTCATACGTGTGGGATTCCTCGATGCAAGAGCGTCACGACCCTGAAGGGTCGCGGGCGCGGAAAAAAGTCAGTCGGTGAGCTTCTTGGCGGCGTCGGTGGCCGTATCGACGACGTCGGCAGCGGCACTCTTCGCTGTGCTCAGGGCGTCGGATGCCGCATCCTTCGCAGTTCCGAGGGCATCGGATGCCGCATCCTTGGCGGTCTCGAGAGCCTCGGAGGCATTGGCCACGACCTCGGACGCGGCATCGCGGGCGGCGTCGACGACGTCGGAGAGACGCGCCTCCTGCTCGCGGTATGCGTCGCCGATGCGGTCCGTGAATTCGCCGATGCGGGCGTCCACCTCAGCCAGAAGCTCGTGGCCGCGGGGATCCTTGTTCACAAGATGCGCGATGACGAATCCGCCGATGACCCCCATCAAGAACCACAGGGCGTTCTTCATGTCATTTCTCCTCGGCCGCCGGGCGCGGCATCCCTCCATGGTATGCGGAAACGAAGAAGGGCGCCGGGTTGCCCCGACGCCCTTCGTATCGTTCTACGGGCGACTAGCGCGCGGCGTAGTACTCGACGACGAGCTGCACGTCACCGGTGACCGGAACCTCGGCGCGCTTGGGGCGACGCACGAGCGTTGCGTGCAGGGTGGAGAGGTCGACCTCGAGGTAGCTCGGGACCGGGGGCAGCACCTCGGCGTGACCGCCGGCTGCGGCGACCTGGAAGGGCTCGAGGCCCTCGCTCTTGCCCTTGACGTGGATGAGCTGACCCGGCTTCACGCGGAAGGACGGGCGGTCGACGGTCTGGCCGTCGACGAGGATGTGGCGGTGCACGACGAGCTGGCGTGCCTGTGCCGTGGTGCGGGCGAAGCCGGAGCGCAGGACGAGGGCGTCGAGACGCATCTCGAGCAGCTCGACCAGGTTCTCACCGGTCAGGCCGTCCTTGCGGCGGGCTTCGTTGAACGTGTTGCGCATCTGCTTCTCGCGGATGCCGTACTGCTCGCGCAGACGCTGCTTCTCGCGGAGACGGACGGCGTAGTCGCTGTCCTGCTTGCGCTTGGTGCGGCCGTGCTCACCCGGAGCGTACGGACGCTTCTCGAGGTACTTGGCGGCCTTGGGCGTCAGCGGGATGCCGAGCGCGCGAGAGAGGCGGACCTTGCGGCGGTCCTGGGACTTCGTGGGCACGAAGGTGTCCTTCCGAACTACGTGGCCGCGTCTTTCGCGGCTCACGGACGTATCGACTTCCCTGCCGATCGGCGCGCACGTCGGGGCATGCCGATGGTTGTGTGGGGGAAGAGGATGCCCGAAAACTGTGTTTCGAGCCGGTCAAGTCTATCAGACCGGGGTCAGGCTCCCGATTGCGGGCGCGCGGCCGCGTCGAGCGCCTCCGCGTAGCTGATCATTCCGACCGGGTAGAGCGGTGGGTCGTCGGATCGCAGCGCGCTGAGCGCCACCCAGCGGACGGTCGTGTGATTGTCCAGCACGCGCAGTTCGCCGTCGATGGGCAGTGCGTCGAGTTCGGGACTCTCGATCGCGAAGACGTGCACGACCTCGTGACCGGACACCGCGCCCGACGTGAAGATGTTCTCCGTGATCGCGATCGGATCCGCGACCGCCAATTCGGCCGCGAGCTCTTCTGCGAACTCACGATGCACGGCCTGCAGCGCTGTCTCCCCGAACTCGATTCCGCCGCCTGGCACACGCGCGAACACACCGTGCCGAGCAGTTGCGGGGTAGATCTCCACGAGGACGTGGCCATCGCGGACCACGAGGCCCACGGCGATGTTGCGGATGCGGTCAGGTGGAGGGGTCACCCTCCCATGGTGTCAGCGGGATGGCAGGTTCGCTCGCGCGATCGCCTGGCCCTACTTGCCGTCGAGGATGCGGCGGATCTTCTCCAGCCGCGCCTGCACGTCGCGCTCCTGCCCGTGGTTCGTCGGCTCGTAGTATCGGCGGCCGCGCAGCTCGTCGGGAAGGTGCTGCTGCGCGACGACGCCGACCTCGCTGTCGTGCGGGTAGACGTAGCCCTTGCCGTGCCCGAGCCGCTTCGCTCCCGGGTAGTGCGCATCGCGCAGCGGCGGTGGCACGCGCCCGAACCCGCCGCCGCGGACATCGGCGATGGCCTTGTCGATCGCGAGATAGGCCGCGTTCGACTTGGCGGTCGTCGCGAGATACGCCGTGGCCTCGGCGAGTGGAATGCGACCCTCCGGCATGCCGATGAACTGCACCGCGTCCGCGGCGGCGACGGCGAGCGGAAGGGCAGCGGGGTCGGCCAGGCCGACATCTTCGGCCGCCGAGATGATCAGCCGGCGGGCGATGAACCGCGGGTCCTCCCCCGCCTCGATCATGCGCGCGAGGTAGTGCATCGCAGCGTCCACATCCGAGCCTCGGATCGACTTGATGAAGGCGCTGATGACGTCGTAGTGCTCATCACCCTGGCGGTCGTAGCGCAGCAGTGCCCGATCGACCGCGGAGGCGACCTGATCCGCATCGATCTGCGGCGCTGCCGCGTCATCATCGTCACCTGCGGCACTGGCCGGGACGAGGGATGCCGCGGCCTCGAGCGCCGTCAGCGCGCGGCGGGCGTCGCCGGAGGCGAGGCGGACGAGCGCGGCGCGAGCCTCGGGCTGCAGCACGGCGCGCCCGGCGAGGCCCCGCGGGTCGCTGACAGCTCGATCGATGAGCAGCCCGAGGTCGTCGTCCGTGAGGGGCTTGAGCGTCAGCAGCAGGGAGCGTGACAGCAGCGGTGAGATCACCGAGAACGAGGGATTCTCGGTGGTGGCTGCGATCAGCACGACCCAGCCGTTCTCGACACCCGGCAGCAGGGCGTCCTGCTGCGCCTTCGTGAACCGGTGGATCTCGTCGAGGAAGAGGATCGTGGATTGGCCGTACAGGTCGCGCTGGGTCAGCGCCTCCTGCATGACCTCGCGCACATCTCGCACCCCCGCCGTGACCGCGGAGAGCTCGACGAAGCGCCGGCCTGAGGAGCGGGCCACGGCCTGGGCGAGCGTCGTCTTGCCCGTGCCGGGCGGCCCCCAGAGGATCACCGAGGTCGCCCCGGCTGCGGCATCCGGATCCGCGAGCGTGACCAGCGGAGAGCCAGGACGAAGCAGGTGCCCCTGGCCGGCGACCTCGGCGAGAGACATCGGACGCATCCGCACCGCGAGCGGTGTCTGCCCCTGGAACAAGGCGGTCGGCGTGGTCACGGGATCCAGGCTAGTCGCGGCATGCGACCCGGCGGCCGGATCGGGTTTGGACGGTCGAGTGCGCGGTCATAGGATCAACCCGGCCCGGGAGCGGCCGGATGACAAGGGAGATCTCGTGGCGGCAGGTGGCAAGGACCGTGGGACACGCGAGACGCGGGAGCGGTCGCGGATCTATCAGGCCCGCCAGAAGTTTCACGACGACCAGGCCCGCCGTAGGCGGCGGGACAATCTCCTCGCCGGCATCGTCGGCGGCGCCCTCATCCTCGCCGTCCTCGGCGGTCAGGTGGCGTACTTCACGATGGGCCCCGGCGCACCGGAGCCGGCGCCGTCGCCTTCGCCGTCGGTGAGCCCGACCTCCACCCCGGCGCCGACCGAGTCGCCCAGCGCAGCGCCGTCCGCCACCCCGACTCCGACTCCGACTCCCTGATCGGCTCGCGCCGCCCGTACTAGGCTTGAAGCCGTCCAATCTCCCCCAGGCGGCAAGAGAGCCGCGCATGAGGTGCACCCGTGACTGCCGAAGCAGAATCCACTCCCCCGACCACCGTCGAACCCCAGCCGTGGGGCCGCGTCGATGACGACGGCACCGTATCGGTGCGGGAGGGCGATGCGTGGCGCGTCGTCGGTGAATACCCGGACGGGTCGAAGGAAGAGGCGCTCGCCTACTTCGAGCGCAAGTACGCCGATCTGGCGGGCGAGGTCGGGCTTCTCGAAGTGCGTCACCGCCGCGGAGGGGCATCGGCCGCAGATCTGCGGTCCACGGCACGCACGGTGGCCGGCAAGATCTCCGGCGCCTCCGCGGTCGGCGACCTGGCCGCGCTCGAAGCGCGGGTCGCCCTGCTCACGGCGGCGCTCTCCGCCGCGACCGAGACCGAGGCAGCCGCGGCGCGCGAGGCCGTCGATGAGGCCGTCCAGGTGCGCACCGCGCTCGTGGAGCAGGCTGAGGCCCTCGCCGCACGCGATCCCAAGGGCGTGCAGTGGAATCAGGCGTCGGCCGAGATGAGCACGCTGTTCGATCAGTGGCAGTCCCAGCAGCAGAACGGTCCCCGGCTGCCGAAGGCCGCAGCCCAGCAGCTCTGGAAGCGGTTCCGCGACGCCCGGGCGACGGTCGACAAGCACCGTCGCGAGTTCTACGCCGAGCTCGACGAGGCGCACAAGGTCGTCCGCGACCGCAAGACCGCGCTCGTCGAGAAGGCCGAAGCGCTCGCACCGAAGGGCGAGGACGGCATCGCGACGTACCGCGAGCTGCTCGACCAGTGGAAGACGTCCGGTCGCGCGGGCAAGAAGGTCGACGACGCGCTGTGGGCGCGGTTCAAGGCCGCCGGTGACGCGCTCTACGGCGCGCGCATCGAGCGAGAGGCCGCGGACGTCGAGGAGTCCCGCGAGAAGATCGTGGCCAAGCGCGAACTGCTCGGCGAGGCGAAGGCCGTCGCCGACGAGGCCGGCATCGTCAAAGCGCGCGCCCTGCTCACCGGCATCCAGCGTCGCTGGGATGAGATCGGCCGCATCTTCCCCCGCGACACCGAGCGTGGGCTGGACGACGAGCTCCGCAAGGTCGAGACCGGCCTTCGCACGCGCGAGGAGGCCGACTGGAAGCGGAACAACCCCGAGACCAAGGCGCGCGCCAACGACATGACACGTCAGCTGACGGACGCCATCGAGAAGCTCGAAGAAGAACTCGCGGCCGCACAGAAGACCGGCGACAAGGCAGCGGTGGCGAAGGCGAGCGAGGCGCTCGAGGCTCGCAAGAGCTGGCTGCGGGCGCTCGGCGGCTGAGGCGTCCTCCTCCGCGGCGCCGTCCTCGGAGCGGGTTGTCCACAGCTCCGCCCCGGCGGAGCGCCGGCACGACCACGGTGGCGCACACTTCGTGTCATGCGCTCCCCGTTCCTGTACTTCACCGACGATCGCCTCTCGCCGGCAGAACTGTCCGCGGCGAGGCTCGACGGACACCTGGTCGAGCTCGGCGACGCCTACATCCCGGCCGACGCGGTCGAAACGGCGGCGCTGCGCGCGGGTTCCCTGCGGATCCTCCTCGGCGAGACTCTCGCCGCGACGCATCTGAGCGCCGCCTGGGTCCACGGCGCCCTGCACGAGCCCCCTGCGCGCCACACTGTGCAGCGGGCCGTGTCGCGACGCGTCCACCAGGTGATCGACCGCCGCGTGGTCTATCGCGATCCGCAGGTCGACGA
>NZ_JBFUFC010000186.1:0-7709 GCF_056403635.1 Microbacterium sp. P2_F9
CCCGGCGCGCGGACAGGCGGGGCGGGAACGGCCGGGCCGTGACCGGGGACCCACACGCCGCGCTCGGCGAGCCGGGCGCCTTCGCGGCCGAGCACGGCGGAGGGCGAGCCGTCCGCGACGACGCCCGCCTCGGCATCCAGCACGATCACCCTGGTGACGACCGGCAGCCAGACGTCGACCCGATGCTCGACCACAACCAGGGTCGAGGCCTGCGCGTCCAGGAGCGCCCCGACCGACGCGACCACCTCGCCGACGCCCTGCGGATCGAGATTGGCGGTGGGTTCGTCCAGAAGCAGGATGCCTGGGCGCATCGCCAGCGCGCCCGCCAGCGCGAGCCGCTGCTTCTGGCCGCCGGAGAGCGCCTTGGTGGGGCGATCCAGCGGCACCTCGAGTCCGACGGCGTCCAGTGCCGCCCGCACGCGCGGCCAGATCTCGGCCCGCGGGATGCCGAGGTTCTCGCACCCGAACGCCACGTCATCGCCGACCCGGGCGAGTACGACCTGGGCATCCGGGTCCTGCAGCACCAGCCCCGCCCGACCACGCGCGGCCGCGGCCGGCTCGCCGTCGATGAGGAGGGCTCCCTCGGACTCGCCTTCGTCGTCGCCGCCGAGCACACCCGCGAGTCCGTGCAGCAGCGTCGACTTGCCCGATCCCGACGCGCCGAGCAGCAGCACCCGCTCTCCTGGTTCGATGCGGAAGGAGAGATCCCGCAGCGCCCAGGCACGCCGGCTCGCGTGCCGCCAGCCCCAGCCGCGCGCCTCGACCGCGGCCGGAGCGACGGCGAGCGAATCGCCGGTCACGCTAGACGCGCGCGCGGACGGCCCGGCCGGAGGCGAAGCGGTCGAGCGCCCCGGTCCTGGCGAGTCCGCGCACCAGCACCCACGGCAGGGCGCCGGCGATGAGCGCACCCGAGATCGCGGTGCTCACGAGGTAGACGATCGTGAAGGCGAGGTCGGCCCCGGTGTACCACAGCACGAGGTTGTTGATCCCGCCCGCCAGCGCCGCGCCGATGCCGGCGAGGACCGCGACCGGCAGGGTCCAGACCCGGTAGCGGAAGGCGAGGAAGATCAGCTCGGCGCCGAGACCCTGGATGAGCCCCGCTTCGAGGGTGAGGAACCCGCCCCACACGTTGCCGATCAGCGCCGAGACGACCGCGGCGAGCACCTCGGTGTAGATAGCTGCACCGGGCTTGCGGATGATGAGGGCACCCAGCACTCCGGCGAACAGCCACGGGCCATCGAGCAGCCCCTGCAGGCCGGGGAGCAGCGACGACAGCAGGGCGCTCGGGCCGAGGTATCCGATATTCCAGAAGAGGAAGATCAGGCCCGAAGCGACGCCGATGACACTGGCGACGACGATGTCGACGATCCGCCATTGCAGGCGCGATCCGACCGGTGCGGGGACCGTGGGGGCGGACGCAGACGCGTTCATAGTTCTCCTTCCTGCGCTGGCATGACCCAGATCAGGTTCGACGGTCGAAGCTTGGTCGCTTCCTCTCAGCCCGGCACACCGGACTCCCGTGGTTATGGCGATGAGTATACCGCCGCCGCGGCACGGTACCTTAGGCGAGTGAACCCCCCCGACGCCGCGCCGCCGTCGCGCCGTGCGCTCCGCGGGCAGACGGGTACGGTCGTCCTCGACGACCCACTGCCGGCGCCGGAAGCGATACCACTGAAGGATTCGACGATGACGTCGACGAAGGTCACGAAGGTGAAGGACGCGCCTCCCGCGCGGGTCGCGTTCGGGTGGCTGGACGAGCAGTCCCTGCTGCTCGCGCCGGGCCCGGCGGCGGATCTCACCGCGGCCACGAGCCCGGTCATTCCGGTCGAGCCCGACCTGCTCGGCCGCGCGCCGCGCAGGTCTCCATTCCGTGCCGGCGTGCTCGTCCCGATCGCGGTCATCGCGATGCTCCTCAGCGCCTACTCCATCACGACCCTGCTGTGGCCGCTGACCGCCGTCGCACCCACGATCGCGGCGGTCCAGGTCGACTCCATCCCAGCCCCCGCCGCCGCGCCCGCGTGGCCTGCGCAAGGATCAGGGGCCGTCTCGGTCGCCGGCATCGACGGCGTCCTGGCCTCCACGACCGACACCGACTCCATCGCGAGCATCACGAAGGTGGTCACGGCCCTCCTCGTGCTCGACCGGCTGCCGCTCGGGCTCGGCGAGCAGGGCCCGGAGTATCACTTCACCTCGGCGGACCGCAGCCGCTACTACGGCTACCTGTCGCGGGGCGAGTCGGCACTGAACGTGCCGGTCGGCGGCTCGCTGACCGAGTACCAGATGCTCGAGGGCATGCTCATCGGCTCGGCGAACAACTATGCCGACCGCCTCGCCGGCGACATCTGGTCGACGGATGCCGTCTTCGCCAGCGCCGCCCGCGCGTGGATGGATGCGCACGGGGTGCCGGGACTCACCATCGTCGAGCCGACCGGCTTCAACTCCCGCAACGTCGGCAGTGCTGCGGCGCTGATCCCGCTGGCGCAGAAGGCCCTCGCGAACCCCGTGATCGCCGAGATCGTCGCGAAGACCTCGACCGAGCTGCCCGGCGCGGGACACGTGGAGAACACCAACAAGCTCCTCGCCGACCCTGGCGTGATCGGCGTCAAGACGGGGTCACTCGATCAGTTCAACCTCCTCGCCGCGAAGGACGTGACGGTCGGCACGACGCCGGTGCGCCTCTACGCCGACGTCCTCGGCCAGCCCGACGACGACGCCCGCTTCGAGGCCACCCGCGCTCTCTTCGCGCAGCTCGAGGCCGACCTGCAGACCGAGCCGTCGGTCACCCAGGGAACGATCGTGGGCGTCGTCGACACCGTCTGGGGCGAGCACGCGGATGTCGTGACGGATGCCGATGCCGCGGTCGTGCTGTGGAACAGCGGGGCCGGCGCGGTGTCGAGCACCTTCGACCTGGGCGAGAAGCGCGACAAGCGCGACGCCGTCGGCTCGGTCACCGTGACCGGGCCGCTCGACAGCAGCACGGTGGGCGCCCAGCTGGCGTCGGACATCAAGCCCCCCACCGCCTGGTGGCGACTCACCCACCCGTTGGAGCTCTTCGGCCTGGCCGGCTGAACGCGCGAGGTCGCGGCATCCGTCCTCAGACGAACCGGACCGCCTGCTGCAGGCGGGTGCGCACGTCGAACAGCTCGTTGCCGCCGAGGGCGCGCGCGCCGGTGAGCCCACGACGCAGCACCGTGGACAGGGCACTGCGGGAGACGACCGCAACGGGCGTGCCCTTCAGTCGGCCGAGCTCCTGGATCGGCCCGAGCAGGTCTTCGTCGGGCAGCACCACGATCGCGCCGCTGAAGCGCACCCCGGTGCCGCGGGCCATCGCCCGGATCGCGCCGAGCAGCCCGGTGATGGGCGGTCCGGGCATCGGCGCGCCGACCAGCTCGCTGCGGCGCACCCGCACCGGGCCGCCGAAGTCCTCGGACAGCACGCCGTACAGACCGCTCGGGCCCAGGACGATGTGATCGAGCTTCGCCTCCGGATTCGGGCCGCTCGAGACGTCGTGCCACACGGTGTAGCCCATGCCCAGGTCGGCGACGATCCCCGCGGTCGCCTCTTCGGCGAGTGCATCGGCGAGCAGGCGACGCAGGTGCTGCGGCGCGGAGCGGACGAGCACGGGATCGTACGGATCGGGCAGGGCGACGCCTCGGCCCACCCACTCCCGCATCAGGTCGAGGTAGCGCTCGCGGCGCCAGCCGCCCGGCTGGCCGTACGAGCGGGCGCGCGGGCGGGTGTCGGCGGGGGCCGACGGCGGACGCCAGGTCGGGGCATCCGGAGCGAAGGACGGGGCGGCGTGCGCACCGAACCCGTGACCTCGGTCGTACGCGGCACGCGCCTCGGGTGTTCCGACGAGCTCCCAGGCGCGCTGCACCTGGATGAACACGGCCGCGTCGCCGCCGGTGTCGGGGTGCGTCTGGCGCATCCGCAGGCGGTACGCCTTGCGCAGCGCCTCCTCGGAGGTAGCCGGATCGACCTCGAGCACCTCGTAGGCCGACGCGGACAGTGGGGAATCGAACATCAGGAGGCCGTCTCGTCCGCGCCTGATTCGGCAGGCGGCGGCTGCGTCACGCCCACAGCGGGATCGCGGGGACGTATGCGAAGGCGGATGCCGCGGTGTCCGGTGCCAGTTCGCCGATGGTCGCCGGCTGCCAGTGCGGCGACCGGTCCTTGTCGACGAGCTGGGCGCGGATCCCCTCGACGAGGTCGGGGTGGCTCGTGACGAACCACATCACCAGGCCGTACTCCTGCGCGAGCGCGGCGCGGAGGTCGGGGAGCTCGCGGGCGCGGCGGACCGCCGCGAGCGTCACCGCGAGGCCCGTGGGCGAGAGCGTGTCGAGCAGATCGGCGGTGGCGGATGCCTCGGCCTCCGGCCGCGCGCGGAGCCGCTCGACGATCTCGGCCACCGTCGGGGCGGCGAACGCGTCGTCGATCCAGGGCCGTGCGGCCTGCAGCGCGGACGGCCCAGGCGTCTCATCGAAGAGCAGCACCAGCTCGCCCGGTCCGGTGGGGTCGGCGCGGGTCTCCAGGGCGTCGCGCAGCCCCTCGAGGTTCTGGGACGGGACGAGCGTGTCCGCGAAGCCGGCGTAGATCGCGTCCGCGGCATCCATCGTTCCGCCGGTGAGCCCGAGGTACTCGCCGAGCCGCCCGGGCGCTCGACCCAGCAGCCAGGTGCCGCCGACGTCGGGGCAGAACCCGATGCGGGTCTCGGGCATGGCCAGCTTCGACCGCTCGGTCACCACCCGCAGCGATGCGTGGCCGGCGAGGCCGATGCCGCCGCCCATCGTGATGCCGTCCGCGAGGGCGACGATGGGCTTGCGGTACTCCGCGATGCGGGCGTTCACGGCGTACTCCGCGCGGAAGAACCGCGCGGCTCCTTCAGGATCGCCCGAGCCGATCTGATCGTAGAGATCCCGCACGTCGCCGCCGGCGCAGAACCCGCGGTCGCCCGCGCCGTCGAGCAGCACGACGTCGACGTCGGTGTCGTCGTCCCAGGTATCGAGCACCGCGCCGATGGCCTGGATCATGCCGAGATCGAGAGCGTTGATGGCCCGAGGGCGATCAAGAGTCAGCCGACCGAGCCCGCCTGCCGCCCGGGCGAGGATGCGTTGTTCGGCTTCGGGCGCGGTGTCGGTCACGATCGCAACGTTACCGCGCGGTGGATCACGTGCGCCGGGTGCCGTCGCAGCCATCATCGGCTCGAACGCACGCCCCGGCGGGGCGACCAACCAGTGCTTCCACGCGATGCCGAAGTCCCGTTGCGAAGCCCCTCGAAACCCCCCGCGTCCAGGTAACGCTCAGATAACGTCCAGAAAAGACGTGCAGGATCAGGGTTTTGTGTCCGCAGGTGCGGTCGCAGGCCGCCTTCCCGGTGGCGCGGACTACTGATACGGAACCCGAATTCATGCGCTCGATGACGTCCTTCACACCTGACCGCCGTACCCGTCGCCTGGTCGAACGGCGCGCTCGTCGCCGCCCGGCGATCCTCGCGGGAGCAGCCGCTGTCGGCGTCCTCACCCTCGTCGGATTCGCCGGCACGGTGCCGGTCTCGACGGCTGAGGCCTCCGTAACGCCCGTGAACTTCGCACTCGCTTCCTTCGCGACTTCCGCTCAGCCTGCTCCGGCAGTCACGGAGTCGACGGCCGACGCAGCATCGACCGACGCACACGAAGCGATCGCCGCCGCAGATGCGGCAGTCGCCGCAGCAGCGACCGTCACGGCCGACATCGCGGCGTCGGGACTTGACGTCGGCGTGCCCGACACGTCGGTCGACACCGCGAAGCTCGAGGACGCAGCGGATCGCCTCGACCTGGGCATCGACCACCTGCCCGCACCCCTGCTTCCCGATGTCACCGACGACGTCACCGCCCTTGTCGCGTCCGTCAGCGAGCAGGTGGCCGGACTCCGCGGCAGCCTCGACGCGGCGATTGCCCTCAAGGCTCAGCAGGAGGCGGAGGAGAAGGCGCGACGCGAGGCCGAAGCCGCTGCGGCTGCGGAGCGCGAAGCCGCATCAGCTGCGGCTGCAGCTGCGGGGCGCAAAGCCTCGTCGTCGTCATCCTCCCGCCCGACCGCCGCGATCCCTTCCGGCGGCGGCTCGGGCGACAACAGCCCCGCCGGCGCACAGGCGTCCGCGTACGCGATGTTCCCGAAATACGGCTGGGGTGACGACCAGTTCGGATGCCTTGTCGCGCTGTGGAACAAGGAGTCGGGCTGGAACTACCAGGCTTACAACCGCTCGAGCGGTGCCTTCGGCATCCCGCAGGCCCTTCCCGGCAGCAAGATGGGCAGCGCCGGCGCCGACTGGCAGTCGAACGCCGCCACCCAGGTCGCCTGGGGTCTCGGCTACGTCTCCGGACGCTACGGCTCGCCCTGCGGGGCGTGGTCGCACTCGCAATCGACCGGCTGGTACTGACGGGTCGAAGGGCGCGGGGCGAGGAGCCCCGCGCCCTTCGCCGCGTCTGCCGCGGCACGGCGCTCAACGCGCCGCAGGCTCGGTGCACAAAGTCCCGGCGAGAGCGTGAAGTTTCCGCAAAGATAGGGGAAAGTCACGACGACGAGAGGGTTCGGCATGCCCGAAGGACAAGTGCTGGAATTCTCCGCAGTCACCAAGCGCTTCGGCGCGGTGACCGCTGTCGACGGCTTCACCGCTCGCGTCGAGCCGGGGCTGGTCACTGGATTCCTCGGTCCGAACGGCGCCGGAAAGACCACGACGCTGCGCGTCCTGCTCGGGCTCGTCCGTGCCACGAGCGGTACCGCCACGATCGGCGGACTCCCCTACGCCAAGCTCGCGAACCCGCTGCAGTCCGTCGGCGCGGTGCTCGAGGCATCCAGCTTCCACCCCGGGCGCACCGCCGCCAATCATCTGAAGGTCTACGCCCAGGCCGMCGGCCTTCMCGCGTCCCGCGTCGATGAGGCGCTGGGACTCGTCGGTCTCGCGGATGTCGCGGGCCGCAAGGTCGGCGGATACTCCCTCGGGATGAAGCAGCGCCTCGGACTCGCCTACGCACTGCTCGGCGATCCGGGCGTGCTCGTGCTCGATGAGCCGGCCAACGGCCTCGACCCTGAGGGCATCAAGTGGATGCGCGGACTGCTGCGCGACCTCGCCCGTCAGGGTCGGACCGTGCTCGTCTCGTCGCACCTGCTCGCCGAGGTGCAGCAGACCGTCGACTCGCTGCTGATCATCGCCACCGGACGGCTCGTGTTCCAGGGGGCCCTGGATGAGCTCACCAACCCCGACGAATTCGCGACGGTCGTCGATTCGCCCGACCGGTCCGCCCTGGCCGGAGTGCTGACCGCGGCGGGCGTCGAGGTCGAGGTGCTCCGCTCCGGCCTCACCGTGCGCGGCCTGGATCCGGTGAGCGTCGGCCGACTCGCCGCGGACGCCGGCGTTCCGCTCTCGTCGCTGCAGCGCCGTGGTCCCGCACTCGAAGAGGTCTTCCTCGACCTGGTCAACGGTGTGCGGGTGCACGCGAGCGCCGCCGGGGCGGGCGTTGCTGCCTCAGGGGCGGGTATTGCTGCTGCCGCCGCGGTCGAGGCGGCAGACGCTGACGACGCCGAAGCGGCTCCCGCGGAAGAGGCGACCGAAGCGGAGGCGACCGAAGTCGCCGCGGAGGCGGACGCTGGYGCCCCGGTCGCGGCGGGTGCCGCCGCAGCCGCCGTGCTCGCCGGCGATTCCGCAGACGCCGACGCCGACAACGACACGGAAG
>NZ_JBFUFC010000187.1:0-7665 GCF_056403635.1 Microbacterium sp. P2_F9
CGTCGATCCCGGCATCCGTCCTCGCCGCCCGCGCGCAGTGGGGGATCGCGGCGGCCGCCGAGGCGCTGCCCCAGGAACCAGGCGAGGATGTCGTGCGGACTGTGCGCGCGGCCGTGTGGGGTCCGCCGGACGACGCGCTCGACGGCCTCCCGCTCGGCACGGCATTCGCCGCCTTCGCGCTCGGCTTCATCGTGGGCGAAGAGGATGCCCGGGTCCTCGTCAGCGGGGCGTGGACGCGGGTGTCGCTCATGCGGGGCCACATCATCGTCCGGGGCCCGGCACGGGTGGGGCTCACCCCGGTCCGGTCGACCGGACCGGCGAACGGCTAGCCCTGTCCCGTTCCGAGCCGGATCAGGCGGGTTCGAGCTGCTCCTCGGGCACGTGCATGTCCGGCTGATCGCGATAGTGGCCGACGAGGGCGAGGAACACGCCGACGACGGTCCAGGCAATGAGGATCAGCCATTGCGCGGCGGTCGCGGCATCCGGGAAGTAACTCAGCGAGCGAAGCAGATTGGATGCCGCGCCGGGGACGAAGTACTGCCCGATCTGCCCCCAGGGCTCGGGGAGGAACTGCACGGGTACCGCGGCGGCGGACAGGGGGTTCGCGAACAGGACAGTGATTGCTGCTGCGATGCCGAGCCCGACCCGACCGAACAGGGCGTTCATGCCGATGATGAACGCGGCGGTCGCTGTCATCCCGAGGCCGAGGGCCGCTGCGTTGAGGACCCACACACCTTGCAGAAGTCCGAACCAGGTCTGCAGGATGAGCGCTGCGAAGGTACCGGCGAGGACGCCGAAGACGGCGAGGGCGACGAGTCGGCGGACCGCTCCCGCCACCAGGAGCGAGAGCAGGATACCRCCGAGCATTCCGCCGAGGACGAGCGGGAAGCTCGCGGCGGCGATCCCGGCACCGGTCGGGTCGGATTCGGCGAGGGGCACGACATCCGTCACGGTGACCTTCGGGGGCTGTGCGCCCGCCGCGTCGCCGGAAGGCAGCGTCGGCCGCTCTCCCGCGGCGAGGGCCTTGCCGATCGCCTCGAGTTGAGCGGTGAGCGCCGCCTGCATGCCGGTGTCAATCTGGGACTGAAGTTGCGTCGCGACGCCCCGCAGCGCCTGCGCGGCGACGGGGCTCGCGCCTGTGGCGACGAGCACCTCCGGTCCTTCGAGCAGGATCGCGCCGTAGATCTCGCGGTGCTCGATGCGGTCGACGGCGTCGTCGCGTGAACTGACGTCGACGAGCTCGAGAGGCGCGGGATCCTGCTCGGCGAGCGCTTCCGTGAGCGCGGCGACGCGATCCTCGGGGCCGCTCACTCCCACGGGGAGGTTTTTCGGGCTCGATGTCGCAGCCGGCCAGATGAAGGCGGTGATCAGGATCGCGACGACGAGCGACCCGACGAGCCCGAAGACGATGGCGAAGCGCCAGCGCGTGCGGGGATGTGCTGAGGCGGACGTGGACATCGTGGCTCCTCTGGAAACAGAATGGATATTCTCTTTGGAGAGACTAACAGAACGGCTATTCTCTTTCCGTGCCCAGAGTGAGCGACGAATACCGCCAGGCGCGACGAGACGAGATCGCGCGGGCCGCACTGCGAGTGCTGGAACGCAAGGGCGTGCGCGACACCTCGATCGCCGACATCGTCGCAGAGTCGGGCCTTTCGACCGGCGCGATCTATTCGCACTTCACGAACAAGGGCGAATTGGCGCGCTACATCATCGCCGAGTTCATCTACCCCCGGCTCGACGCCATCGCGGCGGAGACCGCGGTGCGCAGTCCGCGGCAGATCGTCGAGCTCATGCTCGCAGCCATCACCGAGAACGACATCGACCCCGCTGTCATCCTCCAGTTCTGGGCGGAGGGATCCGTCCCCGGCGAGATCCGAGACGAATTGCTCCGCACGATCGTGGGGCTGCGCGGTGCGCTCGCGACAGCGCTCCTGCCGTGGGCGCGCACGCAGTCGTCTGATGAGGCGGAGGCTCGCGACCTCGCCCACGTCCGCACCCTCGACGTCGCCGCCGTCGCGCAGGGGTTCATCGCCAACGAAGCGATCTTCGGCCGGCGCGAGCCGAGTGACTACCTGGAGGCCGTCACGCAGATCCTTGCGTGATCCGCGCGGCTAGACCGCGGCGGCCGCAGCCCGGCCGGCGGTGCGGCCCGAGAAGAGGCATCCGCCGACGAAGGTGCCCTCGAGCGCCCGGTAGCCGTGGATTCCGCCCCCGCCGAAGCCGCTGGCCTCGCCCGCGGCGTACAGCCCGGGAACCGGCTCGCCGCCGGGCGCCAGGGCCCGAGCGGCGAGGTCGGTCTCGATGCCGCCGAGCGACTTGCGGGTCAGCACGTGCAGCTTCACCGCGATGAGCGGACCGGATTTCGGGTCGAGGATGCGGTGCGGCGCGGCAGTGCGGATGAGCTGGTCGCCGCGGTAGGCGCGCGCGGAGCGCAGCATCGCGATCTGCGCGTCCTTGGTGAAGTCGTTGTCGATCTCGCGGTCGCGGGCCTCGACCTCCAGGCGCACGCGCTCGGCATCGAGGGCATCGCCGCCAGGGAGCGCCTGCATGCCGGCGATGAGCTCGTCGAGGGTGTCCCGCACGATGAAGTCCGCGCCCTGGTCCATGAACGCCTGCACCGGCGCCCCCGCCCCCTTGCCAAGCCGCGTCTTGGCCAGCAGCCGCACATCCTTGCCGGTGAGGTCGGGGTTCTGCTCGCTGCCGGAGAGCGTGAACTCCTTCTCGATGATCTTCTGCGACAGCACGAACCAGGAGTGGTCGTGCCCGGTCTGGCGCAGGTGCGCGAGGGTGCCGAGCGTGTCGAAGCCCGGGTAGAGCGGCACCGGCAGGCGCTTGCCGGTCGCGTCGAGCCAGATCGACGACGGGCCGGGGAGGATTCGGATGCCGTGATCCGGCCAGATCGGATCCCAGTTCTGGATGCCCTCGACGTAGTGCCACATGCGGTCGCCGTTGATCAGGCGCGCGCCGGCATCTTCGGAGACCGCCAGCATCGAGCCGTCGACGTAGGCGGGGACGCCGGTGATCATGGTTTCGGGCGCAGTGCCCAGCCGTGCCGGCCACGCCTTGCGCACGAGATCGTGGTTGCCGCCGATCCCGCCCGAGGAGACGATGGTCGCCGACGCGGTGATCTCGAACGATCCCACGACGTCGCGCGACGACGCGTAACCGCGCGACGCGCCGGACGGTGAAAGGACATCTCCGGCAGCGCCCGAGACGGCGCCGGCGACGGTCGTGAGGGCCGTCACACGGTGGCGGGGGAGGATCGTGACCCGGCCCGTGGCCTCACCGGCCTCGACCTCGGCCTGGAACGGCGCCACGAGGCCGGGTCCGGTGCCCCACGTGATGTGGAAGCGCGGGACGGAGTTGCCCGGGCCGATGGCGCCGTAGCCGCCGCGCTCGGCCCAGCCCACGACCGGGAAGAAGCCGACGCCCTTCTCGCGGAGCCAGGCGCGCTTCTCGCCGTGCGCGAACTGCAGGTAGGCCTCGGCCCAGCGGCGCGGCCAGGCGTCCTCCTCGCGGTCGAACCCCGCGTTGCCGAACCAGTCCTGCCGTGCGAGGTCGAGCGAATCCTTGATGCCCATCCGGCGCTGCTCCGGCGAGTCCACGAAGAAGAGCCCGCCGAACGACCACCATGCCTGCCCGCCGAGGTTGGTGCGCGGCTCCTGATCGACGATCACGACGCTCTTGCCGGCGGCGGCGGCCTCGCTCGCGGCGACGAGCCCGGCCAGGCCCCACCCGATCACGAGGATGTCAGCGGTGTGGGTGGTGGTGGTCATGGGACGACTCCTTCGTCGTGAGGGGGGATGGTCGAGGGGGATTACCGTGCGGGGGGTGGTCGGGCGGGGGAGAGAGCGGGAGCGTCAGGAGGCGGGTCGATCCGCGCCCTGGCCGAACGCGTCCGATTGCACGACCGGAAGGGATGCCGCGGCACGGCCGTCTGCGGCCGGCCCGATGCCGGTCGGCTCGAAGGTGTTGACCATGGCGAACGCCGCTCGCTGCAGGTAGTCCCACAGCGTCRCATCGGGGAGCGGGGGGAGTTCGAGCGCGTCCACTGCGGTGCGCATGTGCGCGAGCCAGCGATCGCGGGCGTCCGGGTTCACATGGAACGCGGCGTGGCGCATCCGCAGGCGCGGGTGGCCACGCTCCTCGCCGTAGGTGGTCGGGCCGCCCCAGTACTGCTCGAGGAACGTCGTCAGACGGTGCTTCGCCGGACCGAGATCCTGCTCCGGGTACATCGGGCGCAGCACGTCGTCGTCGGCGACGCCGGCGTAGAACAGATCCACGAGGCGCACGAAGGTGTCATGCCCACCGATCTCGTCGTAGAAGGCCAGGGGAGCGGCCGCCGGATCGAGTGGCCGCGAAGCGGCTGTACCGAGATCATCCGTCATTTCGAGTCTCCAGGCGAGGACTGGTTGCCATCCGCGGCGGGCTGAGCGCGCTTGCCGGTGCGCTTCGGCTTCCAGACCGGCCGCTCCGGCGGCGCCGCCACCGGGTTCGGCTTGGTCTTCGGCGGGTTCGCCCCGCGCACCCGCTGGGCTCCCTCGAGTCCGCTGAGCGTGATGGAGTTGAGCTGCGGCAGGGTCAGTCCGAGTTCGTCGATGGCGTTCTTGAGCCGCATGCGAAGCTCGCGCGCGACGTCGTCCTTCGCGTTCGCGCGCGTCTTCATGACGAGCCGGATGACGAGGGCGTCGCCCGACACGGATTCGAGACCCCACACCTCGGGCTTCTCCAGCACGCGAGAGCGCCACTTCGGGTCGTGCGCGAGATCGCTGGCAGCCTGCATCATCGCGCCTTCGACCTCGCCGATGTCGGCGTCCGCACCGACGGCGAGGTCGATGATGACGCGCGCCCAGCCCTGCGACATGTTGCCGATGCGAGTGACCTCGCCGTTGCGGACGTACCAGAGCGTGCCATTCACATCGCGCACGTGGGTGACGCGGACGCTCACGTACTCCACCACACCGGTCGCCAGCCCCAGGTCGACCACGTCGCCGATGCCCACCTGGTCCTCGGCGACGATGAAGATGCCGTTCAGGACGTCCTTGACGATGTTCTGCGCGCCGAAGCCGAGGCCGGCGCCGATCGCCGCGGACAGCAGAGTGAGCGAGCCGAGGGCGGTCGGGGCGAGCGTGGAGACGATCAGGACGAGCGCGATGATCACGATCGTCACGTTGACGATGTTGCCGAGGATCGAGCCGAGGGTGCGCGTGCGCTGCACGACGCGGACCGCCGCGAGCGGCGAGCGTTCGAGCGCCTGGGTGTCGTCGACCTTGGCCTTGCTCTTCGCGCCCGTCACGATGCGGTTCACGACGCGCCGGATCACGAGCTTGAAGATCCAGCTGAGGATGAAGGCGCCGATGATGATGCCGGCGACGCTGAGGATGTTCAGCCCCACGTCGGCGAGCACATTCACGACCGACTCCCACCAGCTTGCTGGCTCGGGGAATACGACGCTCGGGGCGATGTTCATCTCGGCACGATCCTAAATGAGGGATGCCTTGGCCCGACCTGCGCGGTGGGCCAAGGCATCCGATCGACTACTGCGCGTCGCGCTCCTGGACGGCGAGCGCGCGCTCGACGCCGGCGAGGTTCTCGGTGACCAGGCGACGCAGCGCGGGCGCAGCGTCCTTGTTGGCGGCGAGCCAGGCGCGGGTGGCGTCCTGCAGCCCCTTGTTCGCGAGCGCCGAGGGATAGAGACCCACGATGAGGTACTGCGCGATCTGGTAGGTGCGCGAGTTCCAGATCGGGAGCAGGCTCTCGAAGAACTGTGGAACGAATGCGTCGAGGAACTCGACGCCGGCCGGGTGGCCGAACCCTGCGGCGGTCGCACGGACGATCGTGTTGGGCAGATCGTCCTTGGTGATGAGCGAATCCCACGCAGCCTGCTTCGCGGCCGGCGACGGCAGGGCCGCCTTGGCCTGCGCGGCGAACTCCCCGCCCTTGGCGGTGTTGTCCGCCGCGAGCGACTCGTCGATCTGCTGCTCGGTGGCAAGCCCTCCGGCGGCGAGCGAGACGAGCAGCTGCCACGAGAGGTCGGTGTCGATCTCGAGTCCATCGAGCGTGCGGTCACCCGCGCGCAGGGCGCGCACCTGCTCCCACTGGGCGGAGGTCGAGGCCGCGCTCGCGAAGGCCGTGACGAGCTGCAGCTGGCTGTCGCTGCCGGCTTTCGCGGCCTGAGCCAGCTCCCACAGCGCCGAGGCCACGCGCTCGCGCGCGGCCGACCGCTTCTCCGGCGAGACATACGAGTTCGCGGCGAGCTGCAGCTGTCCGAGCGTCGTGCGCACCGTGGTCGACTCGGTCTCTGCGCCGATGTTGCGCAGCACGAGGTCGATGTAGTCGCTGGCGGATGCCTCGGCATCCCGCGTCTGATCCCACGCGGCACCCCACACCAGCGAGCGGGCGAGGGGATCGCTGATCTGCGCGAGGCGCTCGATCGCGGTGCGCAGCGAGACGGCGTCGAGGCGGATCTTCGCGTAGGCGAGGTCTTCGTCGTTGAGCAGCACGAGGTCGGGGCGGGGGAGGCCCGCGAGCTGCGGGACGACGGTGAGGTCGCCGTCGACGTCGAGTTCGACGTCGTGCACGCGGACGAGGCGGTCGCCCTGGGTGCTGTAGAAGCCGACCCCGAGGCGGTGCGGCCGGATCGTCGGGTAGTCCGCCGGCGCGGTCTGGACGATCGCGAACCGGGTGATCTTCCCGTCCGCGTCGGTCGTGATCTCCGGCGACAGGGTGTTGACGCCCGCCGTCTCGAGCCACTTCTTCGACCACGTGGACAGTTCGCGCCCGCTGGTCTTCTCGAGCTCGGTGAGAAGGTCGCTCAGCTCCGTGTTGCTCCACTCGTGCGTGCGGAAGTAGGCGCCGACTCCGGCGAAGAACTCGTCGATGCCCACCCACGCGGCGAGCTGCTTGAGCACCGAGCCGCCCTTGGCGTACGTGATGCCGTCGAAGTTCACCTGCACGTCTTCGAGATCGTTGATCTCAGCGACGACGGGGTGGGTCGAGGGGAGCTGATCCTGCCGGTAGGCCCAGGTCTTCTCCATCGCGTTGAACGTCGTCCACGCTTCGGTCCACTCGGTCGCCTCGGCCGTGGCGATCGTGGAGGCCCACTCGGCGAACGACTCGTTCAGCCAGAGCCCGTTCCACCACTTCATCGTGACGAGATCGCCGAACCACATATGCGCGAGCTCGTGCAGGATCGTGACGACGCGACGCTCCTTGACGGCATCGGTCACCTTGCTGCGGAAGACGTACGTCTCGGTGAACGTGACGGCTCCGGCGTTCTCCATCGCCMCGGCGTTGAACTCGGGGACGAAGAGCTGGTCGTACTTCGCGAACGGGTAGGGGTACCCGAACTTCTCCTCGAAGTACGCGAAGCCCTTCCGCGTGATGTCGAAGACGTAGTCGGTGTCGAGGTGCTGMCAGAGGCTCTTGCGCGCGTAGACGCCGAGCGGGATGACCCGGCCGGAGGCGCTGGTCAGCTCCGAGGTGGTCGACTCGTACGGGCCGGCGACGATCGCCGTGATGTACGAGGAGATGCGGGGAGTGGGTTCGAACGTCCAGGTCGCCGATCCGTCGCCGTGCTTCTTGGGCGCAGGGGTGGGGGAGTTCGACACGACCTGCCACGGCTCGGGAGCCGTGACGGTGAACTGGAAGGTGGCCTTCAGG
>NZ_JBFUFC010000188.1:0-7659 GCF_056403635.1 Microbacterium sp. P2_F9
AGCGGATGTCGACGCCGAGACGGATGCCGAAGCCCCGGCTGCGGCAGGGTTCGCGGTGGCGGGCACGGGCGTCATCGACATCATCCCGGTGGCGGACGAGACCTCCGACCCCGACGTCGCGGATGACGAAGTGCACGCGGACGGCGCCGAGGCCGGCGCCGAAGGGGACGGTGCGCCCGACGACGGCGACGACAGTGCTGAGCCCGCAGCCGACGACGCGGTGACGGAGGACTCCCCTGAGGAGGCGCCGCACGACGTCGAGCGGCCCTGGGAGGAGTACATCAGGACGGACTCGGATGAAGAGGCGGACCGCTTCTTCTCGTCCTTCGACGCCGACCAGGCGGCCGCCGCCGCGGCCGCGAATTCCGCCGCAGCCCCCGAGGACGCCCATTCCTCCGCCGAGTCCGAGGCACCTGAGGATCACCCCGACCAACCCCCGTTCGGCAATGCAGACGCCGATGCGCCGCCCGTCGACCCCGGGCACGTGGACAGCGCACCGGAGTCGGAAGAGCGGACCGCGAGCGAACCGCCGATCGAGGCTGACACCGACGAGGCCATCACGGACGAGGTCGTCACCTTCGAGCCCGACGTCGACGACTCGGACGATGCCCCGTCGGACGAGACCGCGGACGAGCCCAACCCCGACACCAGCGAGTTCGGGACGATCGGCGACCTCTCGCCCGACTGGAGCGAAGAGCCAGGAGCCGCCGATCCCCGAGATGCCGACGACAGCGAGGGAGGTGAGCAGCGATGAGCCTCACGAACACCACCCGGTCGGAGACGACCAAGCAGTTCACCACGGCGATGTGGTGGATCCTCGCCATCGTGCTCTTCGCGTACGTCGCGTTCACCGCGACGGTCCTGGGATTCGTCTTCTCGGCATCCGCGACCGGCTCACTGGGCGGGAACGGCCCGCAGCTGCCCGCGGAGGGCCTGCCCACCCTGCTGTACAGCACCGCGACATCCATCGGCTATGTCTTCCCGCTGCTCATCGGCACCCTGATGGTGACCGGCGAGTTCCGCCACAAGGTGCTCACCCCCACCTTCCTGGCCACGCCGCGCCGGGGCACGGTGCTCTGGGCGAAGATCTTGGTCGGCGTCCTGCTCGGCGCGCTCTACGGCGTCGTCGGGATCGTCGCCGCCGTCGGCCCCGCGGCGGCCTTCCTGGCCGGCTACGGCCTCGACACCGAGCTCACCTCCGCGGACACCTGGGCGATGTTCGGACGGATGCTGCTCGCCTACGTCCTGTGGGTGTTCATCGGGATCGGGGTCGGGGCGCTCGTGCGCAACCAGGTGGGTGCGATCGTCGGAGTGCTGGTGTTCACGCAGTTCCTCGAGCCGGTCGCCCGGGCCGCGGCATCCTTCGTCGACGGCCTCTCGGATGTCACGCAGTATCTGCCCGGCGCCGCGAGCGATGCATTGGTGGGAGCGAGCGTCTTCACCGCGAGCATGGCGACGACCGGCGAAAGCGTGCAGCTGGAGTGGTGGGCGGGCGGCGCGGTGCTGCTCGCCTACGCCGCGGTGCTCGTGCTGCTGGGCTACCTGTTCAGCTGGCGCCGCGATGTCAGCTGACGGCGGGCGCGGGACGAGGAGCTCTGCGCGGGCTCGGCTTCGTCGTCGGAATCGTGCCGGTCTCGGCGGCGATCTCCACCACGTCGGCGGCCTCAGCGGGCACATCGAGGCGGAGCGCCTGCACGAGTTCGAGGCCATGTCGCGTCGTCAGGATGATGCGGTGGAAGTCCGGGTGTCCGTCGAGGTCGATCACCACACCGGCGCGGTGGCGTCGGATGATCGCGAAGTCGTCGCCGCCGGCCGAGCGCCACGTGCCCATTGCCACGACGCCGCGGATGTGGGTGCCGGGACTCGGGACGCCGCGAAGCCAGGTCCACGCGTCGTCGGTGAGCTGCACCTTCGCGATGGCGGTGCGTTCGATGACGACATTCCCACGGTGGAATGCGAGCGCGCGTTCCGTTGCAGACAGCGCGATCTCGAGCTGCGTCGAGTCCAGCAGCAGGGTCACCATGCGTCTAGTCTGCCAGCGCTGCCGCTCTCGCGCGGGGGTCGTTCCTCACAGGAGCGCAACGATCGACCGGCCGAGGTCAGGTGGCGAACTCGTCGGACGCGTGCGGGAGCGGAAATCGCCCCACGGCGTCGATCAGGGAGTCGACGGTCTGGGTGTCGGCGATCACGTCGACGGGGAGCCCCGCACGACGTGCGTCCTTCGCGGTGCGCGGCCCGATCGCCGCGACGACGGTGGCCGGGGGGATGTCCGGGAACTGCGACTGCACCTGCTCCGCAACGGAACCGCTCGTCACGAGGATCGCGTTGATCCGTCCGCTGCGGACGTCCGCGGCGATCCGGTCGGTGACCGGGACCCCGACCGTGCGGTACGCGACGACGCTGCGCACGCGGTGGCCCGCCTCGGAGAGCATGCGGGTGAGCACGGGCTTCGCGATCTCGCTGCGGAGGGTCAGGATGTCGCGCGCCTCCGGCTCGAGCTCGATCATCTGCTCGGCCATCCCGGCCGCGGAGTTGTCCCGCTCGGGGACGAGATCCACGCGGTACCCGACGGCGAGCATCGCCGCGGCCGTCGTCTCGCCCACGGCGGCGACCTTGGTCTTGGCCGGGATGGTGGCGCGATACGCGTAGAGCACATCGACGGTCGTCGCGCTCGTCAGCGTCAGCCAGTCGAAGGCGCCGGCGGCGAGATCGGCGAGCGCCTGCTCGAGGGACGCCTGATCGTTGGTCGGTGCGAAGTTTATGAGCGGCGCGATGACGGGAACAGCCCCCTGCCGGCGCAGCGTCGCTGCCACGGTGTCGCCCCAGGGGCCACCACGAGGAACCAGCACGCGCCAGCCGCTGAGCGGCTTGTCGGGTGTCTGCTTGGGTGCTGAGTTCATGGGCGTCGATTCTTTGTGTTGCTAGGTCAGCCGCCCATCATTCGAGCAGCCGACGGTGACTCGAATCCATCGGGTTGCGGATTCTCGTGCCGTCGGCAGTTCCTGCTCCATCGCACTGCCTGCGTCGAGCATACCCCCGCCGCCGCGCCGCTGTCCGGTGCGGTGCGACGCCTGGGGATAGCCGCGATGCAGTGCGTCGTGTCAGCGCGTGTACTTGCTCACGAGCGACCACACGATGGCGCCGGCGGCCGCTGCCGCCGTGACCACCACGGCCGCCGCGAGCACCGGGTTCGCACGAGCCTTCACGGCGAGCCGGTCTATGGCGCGGTTCGTCCGCCGCGCGACGTTCGCCTTGTCTTCGATCGCGGCGAGCGCAGCCTTCAGCTCGGCACGGGCCTGCGCGACCGGGTCGACCAGGCCGACCGGGACCGCCGTGCGCGGAACGGGGGTGATGGGGCTGACGGGCCCAGGGGTGCTGGGCCGAACCAGTTCAGAACTCATCGCGCACGACCTCCACGTCCTTGATGATCGCCTGCACCGGGTTCTCCCGCGCGAGCAGCTTGCGCCAGCGGAGATAGCCCAGCAAACCCATGACCGCCGCGACGAGCACGAGGAAGAGGAAGAGGATCAGGGCCGCGAGCCACTCCGGCATCCACGACGACAGTCCGAAGATGATGAACGCGCCCAGGGCCGGGATCGACCAGAACAGCATGAAGAGCGTCCCGACGATCCACCCCGACCCGATGCCGGCGTCCTTGGAAGTCTTGCGCAGCCAGGCCTTCGCCGCATCGACCTCGGCGATGACGAGGTTGCGGATGAGTTCGGGAACATCGCCGACGAGGGTGAAGATGCTGTCGTCGGCCCGATCGCGGAAGCCGCGCGGTTCGGTCATGTCACGCTCCGCCACGACCGGCGTCGGAGATGTCGTCGACCGCGTCTTCCGCGGCATCCTTCACCGCATCCGCGGACTGCTGGGCCGCAGCGCCGATGTCATCGGCGGAGTCCTTGCCGACCTTGAGGGTCGCGTCGAGCCGCTGACCGGGCGTTCCCTTGCTGCCGGCGGCCTTGGTCATCTTGACGGCGCTGTCCCAGACCGTCGTAGGCAGAGCCATAGCGGCGGACTTCGCGTAGTCCTTCGCCTTGGCAACCTGCTGCTGGACGGGGTCGAGGTTCCAGACCTTGAGCGCCTGGTGCTTGATCTGCTCGTACCGCTCGCGGCCGGCGCGCGTGCCAAGCACGTAGCCTGCCGCCAGTCCTATGACGAGTCCTACTTTGCCCCTCATGTGGGTCTCCTCCGGTCGACGGGGGTGCTGCCTGCTCCCCAGGGTAGACCCGCATGCCGATTCCGGCATCCGGCCTTGACAGAACGCCCCCGGGTGAGGGAGATCAGCGTCCGTCCGGTCCCCAGAGCACCGCACGACGCACCCGCTCGGCCTCTTCGACGGCGTCGGCGATCACCGGGGCGAGTCCCGACCCCGCCAGCCACGCGCCGGCAGCACCAAGCCCTGCGACTGCTCTGATCGCGCCCCGCGCGGCGGACGCGGCGGCGGCGTGACCCAGCGTGGACGCGGGGGTCGGCGGGGTGAACCTTTCGCGAACGGCGCCTCGCAGATCGGCGAGCGGCACGCCGAGCAGGGCGGATGCCTCGTCCCGCGCGAGCGCGAGCGCAGCGGCGTCGTCCAGCTCGGCGGTCGCGGCGGGGTGGGCGGCCGTCCCGAAGGCCACCCGCAGGACGTGCAGGTCCGGTGCCGCTGCCGCCAGCCACGGCCACCGCGCGGTGGAGTCGCTCACGGCAGCCGCGCGGCGACTGCCCGCGACCGGGTACACCGCACGACCGCGCGGATGCGCGTCGAGGGCAGGTTCGTGCACCACGAGGGTGACGACCTCGGTCGCACCGACCGGGCGCACGGGTCCGTCCAGGGCCGGGACCACACCGGCGAGGAGGCGCCTTGCCTCCGCCTCGGGAACGGCCACGACCACGGCGTCGGCGGGACGCACAGGTGGAGCAGATGCCGCACTCGGGTCGTCCGTCGCCTGGTCGGCGGGCGCGGCCGCACGCGGCGCAGCGGTCGCGGCATCCGTCCCGCTCATGACGCCGATCGCCCAACGACCATCGGGCGTGCCTTCGAGGCGGTCGACGCGGGTGTCGGTGCGCAGGTCGGCGCCGAGGTCGGCGAGGCGAGCCCTGAGCGCATCGACGAGGCGGAAGGTTCCCCCGGCGAGGCCCTCCACCCCGGGTCCCGGGTCGTCGACCAGGAGCTGCGAGACGCCGCCGCTGAGCGAGCCCATGCGGGTGAGGGCGGTGCTGAGCCCGGGGGCGACGGCCTCGACATCCACGTCGTCCGGGTGGATCCCATACGCACCGAGACTCAGCGGGGCCACCATGCGGTCGAGCACCGCGTCGCCCATCCGGGACCGCACCAGCTTGCCGAGGCTGCGCTCCTGCCCGATCGTGAGCGGGGGTCGCACTCGGTCCAGGTACGCGCGCCAGGTGCCGCGCCAGCCGATGATCCGGCGGACGCCCTCGTCCCACGGATTCTCCGGGATGCCGGCCAGCGTCCGGCGGGGCAGCGGCGCCGCAGGTCCGTCGCCGGGGTCGATCCACACGTCTCCGTCGGCGGCCGGGGCGATCTCGGCGCCGAGACCCAGGTCGGTGGCGAGGGCGCGCACGGATCCCCCGCCGATCCGCCACCCTTCGACGACGGCATCGAGGCGGAGACCCGCCACCTCGGTGGCGCGCACGGTGCCGCCGAGGTGGTCCGCCGCTTCGAGGACGGTGACGGAGAGGCCGACCTTGGCGCACTCGAGCGCGACGGTCAGTCCGGCGATCCCGCCGCCGACCACCACGACGTGCTTCTCGCCGGCGCGCACCGCCGCTGAGTCCGCTGTGTTGCGCATTGCTCCATCCTCGCACCGGGACTCCACCCCCTCGCGGGGCCCGGGCGACGGTGTCACGATGGGGGGCATGCCCGCTCTCCACATCACCGCAGACCCCGACGCCGACGCACTTCTGACGGAGAATCCGCTCGCCCTGCTGATCGGCATGCTGCTGGATCAGCAGGTCGCGATGGAGACCGCCTTCTCCGGACCCCTTAAGATTGCCCACCGKACCGGAGGGGTAGATGCCGCTGCCATCGCCGCCTACGACCCCGACGAGTTCGTCGAGGTGTTCCGCCAGCCCCCGTCGGTGCACCGCTACCCGGGCTCGATGGCCGGGCGCACCCAGGCGCTGTGCGCCGCGCTCATCGAGAAGTGGGGCGGCGACGCGGCGGCGCTGTGGACGCAGGGCGACCCGGACGGGCCGGAGGTGCTCCGGCGCTTGAAGGCCCTGCCCGGCTTCGGCGAGCAGAAGGCGAAGATCTTCCTGGCGCTGCTGGGCAAGCAGCGGGAGTTCACCGGCGACGGCTGGCGCGAGGCATCCGCTCCTTACGGCGAAGCGGGCAGCCACCGCAGCGTCGCGGACATCACGAGCCCCGAGTCGCTCGGCCTCGTCCGCGAGCACAAGCGCGCGATGAAGGCCGCCGCGCGCGGCTGAGTCCGCCGACTCCGGCGACGGCAGGCGCGCACCTAAAGTTGACGCGTGCAGGTGCGATTCTTCGGCGGGCTCTCCGTCCACGACGGCGAACAGCCGGTCGTGGTGCGCGGCCGGGGCCAGGAAGCGCTGCTGTTCCGGCTCGCGATCGACACCGGCACCACCGTCGGCTACCGCGCCCTCGCCGAGGACGTCTGGCCTGACGACCTCCCGGTGGACCCGCGCGCATCGCTGCAGTCGCTCGCCTCGCGGCTGCGGCGGGCGCTGCCGGCCGACGCCCTCGAGGCCACCGCGGGCGGCTATCGCCTGACGCTCGATCGGCGTGAGGTCGACGTCACGCACTTCCAGGACCTCGTCGCACACGCCGGACGAGCGACGGATGCCGCGGAGGTCGCCGACCTCGTCGACCAGGCGCTCGCACTGTGGACCGGCGAGCCGTGGGTGCCGGACGGATTCGACTGGGTCATCCGCGATCTGCTCGAAGACCGGGCCCGGGTCGAGAAGCTGCGCGCGAGTGCGGCCGGCGCCGCCGCCTCTTCGGTCGCTCGTGTCGCCGAGGTCATCCCCGCACCCCTCACCCCACTCGTCGGACGACAGCGCGAGCTCGCGCTCATCGCGGACCAGCTCGCCGCGGAGCGCCTGGTGACCCTCATCGGCCCCGGCGGCGCAGGGAAGACCACGCTCGCGCTCGAAACGGCACGCGCCCACGGCGCGGCGGTCGTGGTCGAACTCGCTCCCGCGGCGCCGGGCGAAGTATGGGCGGCAGTCGCAGCGGCTGCGGGCCGCAGCATCCGGGTCGCCGACACCACCGCCTCAGCGACGACGCCCCGCCAGCGCGCATTGGAGTCACTCGCCGGGCGTCCGGTGCTGATCGTCTTCGACAACTGCGAGCACCTCTCTGCCGAGGCCGCCGCGGTGGCCCTCGAGCTCCTGCACGCCACCGCCGCGGCCCGCGTCCTCGCGACGAGCCGCGAGCCCCTCGGTGTCGCGGGCGAGGCGTTCGTCGACCTCGGTCCGCTGCCGGACGGCGACGCGGTGGAGCTGTTCTCCCGGCGCGTCCGCGCCGCGCGGGGCTCGGCGCCGACCCGGCCGGAGAGCGACACCGTGGAGCGGATCGTGCGGCGCCTCGACGGCCTGCCGCTCGCTCTCGAACTCGCCGCCGCGCGGGCTCGCGTCCTCACCCTCGCCGAGATCGATGAGGGCCTCGACGACCGATTCGCCCTGCTC
>NZ_JBFUFC010000189.1:0-7621 GCF_056403635.1 Microbacterium sp. P2_F9
CGCGTGGCGCGGCGGTGGAGCCGCGGCGGCTCCCGCGGCCGCGCTGACGCCCGCACAGCGGGCCTGGGCCGACGCAGAGCGGTCCACGCGGCGCTGACACGCCTGCGTGTCGGTCGAACAAAACTGCGAACCGCCTCCGTAGGCTCGGACCATGATCTCGTCTGTCCACGGTCGCGTGGTGCACATCGACACCGACCTCCTCGTGGTCGAAGTCGGCGGCGTGGGACTCAGCGTCTCCGTCACCCCGCAGCTCTCCGCCGCGGCACACCTGGGCGACCAGCTGAGACTGCACACGACGCTCATCGTCCGGGAGGACGCCCTGTCGCTGTTCGGCTTCGACACCCGCGACGAGCTGGGCGTGTTCACCCAGCTGCTCGGCGTGACCGGCGTCGGCCCGCGGTCTGCGCTCGGCATCCTCTCGACCCTGACGGTCGGACAGATCGCCGCCGCGGTGACCGCGGACGACGACGCCCCGTTCCGCCGCGTGTCGGGCATCGGCCCGAAGACCGCGAAGCTCATCGTGGTCCAGCTGGCCGGCAAGCTCGCGCCGTCGCTCGCCACCGTGCCCACGCGACCGGATGCCGCGCCTGCCGTCTCGGCGCAGGTCACGCAGGCCCTCGTCGGGCTGGGCTGGTCGGAGCGGACCGCCGCCGAAGCCGTGGCATCCGTCGCCGATGACGCCTCTGAGACCGACCGCGCCTCGGTGCAGGCGCTGCTGCGTCTGACGCTGGCCATGCTCGGACCGGCCCGTCGGGAGCCCGCCGGTGGATGACTTCAGGGAGACCGGCGAGCCGGTCGACGAGGTGGAGCTCGCGATCGAGGGCGCACTGCGCCCCACCTCGCTCGCCGAGTTCGTCGGGCAGCAGAAGGTGCGGGGTCAGCTCCAGCTTCTGCTGGACGCGGCGCGCATCCAGCAGCGCTCACCCGACCACATCCTGCTGTCGGGTCCGCCAGGCCTCGGCAAGACGACGCTCGCCATGATCGTGGCGCATGAGAGCGGCCGGCCGCTCCGGATGTCGAGCGGTCCGGCGATCCAGCACGCCGGCGATCTCGCGGCGCTGCTGTCCAGCCTGACGCCGGGCGAGGTGCTCTTCATCGACGAGGTGCACCGCATGGCCCGCTCCGCCGAGGAGATGCTCTACCTCGCGATGGAGGACTTCCGGATCGACATCATGGTCGGGAAGGGCGCGGGGGCCACGAGCATTCCGCTCGACCTCGCTCCGTTCACCATGGTGGGCGCCACGACGCGATCCGGGATGCTCCCGAACCCGCTCCGCGACCGATTCGGGTTCACCGCGCACCTGGAGTACTACGAGCCGGAAGAGCTCGAGCGCGTCGTCGAGCGGTCGGCGGCGATGCTCGGCGTGGTGCTGCCGCCCGCGGCCCGATCCGAGATCGCCCGACGGTCACGCGGAACCCCGCGTATCGCGAACCGCCTCCTGCGCCGCGTGCGCGACTTCGTCGTCGTGCACGGCACATCTTCCGGCCACGCCGACATCGAGGCCGTGAGAGCCGCGCTGGAGCTGTACGACGTCGACCGCATCGGCCTCGATCGGCTCGATCGTGCGGTGCTGGACACCATCGTGCGCCGCTTCCGCGGCGGGCCGGTCGGCCTCAGCACGCTCGCGGTCTCGGTGGGCGAGGAGGCCGACACCATCGAGTCCGTGGTCGAGCCGTACCTGGTGCGCATCGGGTTCCTCGGCCGCACTCCGCGCGGCCGCGTCGCAACTGCAGCGGCGTACGCTCATCTGGGCATTCCGCATGCCGAATCGGTGCTCCGATTCGATGACTTATAATCGCTGAAGGCTTTCGCCGACCCTCCCTCCTTACAAAGGCACCGCCGCCACTGGCGTGCGCCTCACCCGAAAGGTGCTCAGACCGCCATGGACTTCACCAAACTCCTCTCCGATTACGGACTGATCATCCTTCTGGTCGTGCTCCTCGTCTTCATGTTCTGGAGCTCGCGCCGCCGTCAGGCGAAGCAGAAGGCCGAGCAGGAGGTCAAGGCGCGTCAGACCGTGCCCGGGGCTGAGGTGCTGCTCCAGGGCGGCCTCTTCGGCACGATCGTCGAGTACGACCCGACCGACCTCGACAAGCCCGCGATCGTGGAGATCGCACCGGGCGTCGACATCAAGGTGCACAGCCAGGCCATCCTGCGCGTCGTGACCCCGGGCGAAGAGACGGTGCCGGGAGACGACTACCTCGGTTCCGAGGCGGCCGAGACCGAGCCCGAGATCGAGCCCGCGTCCGAGGTCGTGACCGACACGCCGGACCCGGACTCCGACGCGGACGCCAAGCCCAACGCCTGAACCTCGCCTTCGGGCACCCGAGAAAGCTGACCCTCGTGGCGACATCCTCCCCCGTCCGGCATGCCTGGCGTGCGCTGATCGGCCTTGCGGCCATCATCGCCGTCCTGTTCGGAATCAATGCGCTCGGCGTGTACGTGTTCCAGGCGTCCTCCTGGACGCCCGCACTCGCACTCGACCTCCAGGGCGGCACCCAGATCATCCTGGAGGCGCAGACCGCCGATGGCTCTGATCCGACGACCGACCAGATGAACCAGGCCGTCACGATCATCCGTCAGCGCGTCGACGCCTCGGGCGTCGGCGAGGCCGAGGTGACGACCGAGGGCGGCAAGAACATCGTCGTCCAGATCCCGGGCGAGGCAGACGACGAGACCCGCCAGCGCATCGAGGCATCCGCCCAGCTGCAGCTGCGCCCCGTGCTGTACGCCGGAGCGCCCGCGAACACGTTCGCCGGCGAGGATGGCAAGGAGACCCCGTACCCGACGCCCGACCCGACGCTGAATTCGACGCCCACCGCGGCACCGACCAATGCGAGCGACCCGGCGTGGATCACGGAGGCGCTGCAGGCGGAGTTCCTCGCCTACGACTGCGCGGATCCGGCGAACGATCCGGCGAGTGAGCCGACCGACGAGCCGCTGGTGACCTGCGACGTCACCGGAACGGTCAAGTACATCCTCGGTCCGGTCGAGCTCGACGGCTCCTCGATCTCGGACGCCAGCTACGGCCTCCAGCAGAACAACGGGCAATGGGCCGTCACCCTGAAGTTCGATGACGGCGGCACCACGACCTTCGGCGAGATCAGCCAGCGCCTGTACGGCCAAACGGCGCCGCTGAACCAGTTCGCGTTCGTCCTGGACGGGCTCGTGCTCTCGGCGCCCGCGATGCAGGGCGTCATCCTCGACGGTCAGCCGAGCATCACCGGCGACTTCACCCAGGTGACGGCGAAGACGCTCGCCGATCAGCTCAAGTACGGTGCTCTGCCGCTGAGCTTCGAGGTCGTCTCGGCGGACACGATCTCGGCGACCCTCGGCTCGCAGCAGCTCGCCATCGGCCTCATCGCGGGGCTCATCGGGCTCGCGCTGGTCGCGATCTACTCGATCATCGTCTACCGGGCGCTTGGCTTCGTGATCATCGCGTCGCTCGTGGTCATGGGCGTGCTGACCTACATCACGATCTGCATCCTGGCATGGCGCATGGGCTTCCGCCTGTCGCTTGCCGGTGTGGCCGGTCTGATCGTCTCGATCGGCTTCACGGCGGACTCGTTCATCGTGTACTTCGAGCGCATCCGAGACGAGCTCCGCGACGGCAAGTCGATCACCGGCGCCGTCGAGGACGGCTGGGGTCGTGCCAAGCGCACCATCTACATCTCGAAGTCGATCAACCTCCTCGCGGCCGTCGTGCTGTACATCCTCGCCGACGCCACGGTGAAGGGCTTCGCGTTCACGCTGGGACTCACGACCGTCATCGACGTGGTGATCTTCATCCTGTTCACCCACCCGGTGATGCAGCTGCTCGCCYGGACGAGGTTCTTCGGGTCGGGGCATCCGCTCTCCGGACTCGACCCGGATGCGCTCGGTGCGGTGTACCGCGGACGTGCGCAGTTCCGCGCCCCGGTCGCCGAGGCGAACACGCCCTCAGGCCGGCGCAATGCGAAGTCGCGCGGCGAGGCTGAGCGACGTCAGACGATCGCCGAGCGGAAACAGGCCCAGCTGTCCGGGGGAGACCCCGCCAAGACCAAGACCGCGGTCGCGGACAAACCGGGCACGCCCGGCAAGGAGGGGGACGACTGATGCGCTCCATGAGTCAGATCGGCAACGACCTCTACACCGGAAAAACCTCGCTCCCGTTCGTCGGGCGGCGGAACCTGTGGTTCATCATCGCCGCGCTGCTGGTGCTCGGCTCGCTGCTGGTGCCGCTGTTCCGCCCCGTCCAGTTCTCGATCGAGTTCACCGGCGGATCGCAGTTCACGGTTTCGGGCGTCTCGACGACCGATCAATCCGTCGCGACGGATGCTGTACACACCGTGGTGCCGGATGCCACGACCAAGGTCACCACGATCGGCACGGACACGATCCGCGTCCAGACCGACCAGATGAGCGCCGACGAGACGCGACAGGTGAGCGTGGCCCTCGCGGACGCGTACAACGTGGCCGAAAGCGAGGTCACGGCCTCGTTCATCGGTCCCAGTTGGGGGGCCGACGTCACCCGCCAGTCCCTGTGGGGCCTGGTGATCTTCCTCGCGCTGACCTTCCTGATCCTGGGCCTCTACTTCCGCACTTGGAAGATGTCCGCCGCCGCGATCATCGGCCTCGTGGACGTGCTCGTGATCACGATCGGCGTATACGCGCTCTTCGGCTTCGAGATCTCACCGGCGGCCGTGATCGGATTCCTCACGATCCTGTCGTACGCGCTGTATGACACCACTGTCGTCTTCGACAAGATCCGCGAGAACACCAGCGAGGACGGCGAGATCTCCGGTCGCACCTTCGGCGAGTCCGTCAACCTGGCGGTGAACCAGACCCTGATCCGCTCGATCAACACGACAGTGGTGGCGATCCTGCCCACCGGGGCGATCCTGTTCATCGGTGCACTGTGGCTCGGTGCTCAGACGCTGACCGACATCTCGCTGGCGATCTTCGTKGGAACGATCGTGGCCGCGTACTCGACGATCTTCGTCGCCTCCCCGCTCTACTCGCTCCTGCGTGAGAACGAGCCGGGAGTCAAGGCGCGCGACCAGCGTGCGCTCGAGACGAGGGCGAAGGCGGGCGTTCCGGCCTGACCGGCGCGGTTTCCCGCGGGCGTAGGATTGATGGATCCAGCGGAGGGGGGACGACGGCCATGACCGAGACCGTCCCCACGCCCTCGGCCGCCGCCCAGGCACCGTCGGCGCAGTCGTCGTCATTGCGACGGCTGGTGCCGCGGATCTTCTCCCGCTCGGCCCGTCGCGACGACGTCGAGCAGCTGATGCGGACGGTGCGCACACACCATCCGAAGGGCGATCTGACGATCGTCGAGCGCGCCTACGCGGTCGCGGAGCGCGCGCACTCCGGGCAGGTCCGCCAGAGCGGCGAGCCGTACATCACGCACCCGCTCGCGGTCGCGCAGATCCTGGCCGATCTCGGTCTGGGGCCGCGGGCGATCGCGGCGGCCCTGCTGCACGACACGGTCGAAGACACCGACTACTCGCTCGAGACGCTCACCGCCGAGTTCGGCGACGAGGTCGCGATGCTCGTCGACGGCGTCACGAAGCTCGACAAGGTCAAGTACGGCGAGAGCGCCCAGGCCGAAACGGTCCGCAAGATGATCGTCGCGATGTCGCGCGACATCCGTGTCCTGCTGATCAAGCTCGCCGACCGACTGCACAATGCGCGCACGTGGGGCTTCGTGCCTCCGGAGAAGGCCCAGAAGAAGGCCACCGAGACCCTCGAGATCTACGCGCCACTGGCGCACCGGCTCGGCATCCAGACGGTGAAGTCCGAACTCGAGGATCTCTCCTTCGCCGTGCTGCACCCCAAGCTCTACGCCGAGATCGAGAGTCTCGTCCGGCAGCGCACTCCGCAGCGTGAGCAGTACGTGCAGAACGTCATCGACTCGGTGGACGCCGACCTCCGCGAGCTGCGCATCCGCGGCCGCGTGATGGGCCGTCCGAAGCAACTGTATTCCGTCTATCAGAAGATGGTGGTTCGCGGTCGCGAGTTCGACGACATCTACGACCTGATCGGCATCCGCGTGCTCGTGGGGAGCGTGCGCGACTGCTACGCGGTGCTCGGCTCGATCCACGCCCGCTGGACGCCGCTGCCCGGACGCTTCAAGGACTACATCGCGACCCCGAAGTTCAACCTCTACCAGTCGCTGCACACGACGGTGATCGGACCGGGCGGCCGCACCGTCGAGATCCAGATCCGCACGAACGAGATGCACCAGCAGGCCGAGTACGGCGTTGCGGCGCACTGGAAGTACAAGGAGCAGATGGCGGGCGGCAAGGCCGACCCAAAGTCGGTGGACGCCGACATGGCCTGGCTCGCGCACATCTCGGACTGGCAGGCTGAGACCGCCGACCCTGGTGAGTTCCTGGATTCGCTCCGATTCGAGATCGGCGCGAAGGAGGTCTACGTCTTCACGCCCAAGGGCCGCGTGATCGGGCTGCCCGCCGGCGCGACGCCCGTCGACTTCGCCTACGCCGTCCACACCGAGATCGGCCATCGCACGATGGGCTCCAAGGTGAACGGACGGCTCGTGCCGCTCGAATCCGAGCTGAAGAGCGGCGACGTCGTCGAGGTGTTCACCTCGAAGAACCCGGATGCCGGACCCAGCCAGGACTGGCTGGGCTTCGTGCGCAGCACCCGGGCACGCAGCAAGATCCGCGGCTGGTTCACCAAGGAGCGTCGCGAAGAGGCCATCGAGCAGGGCAAAGAGGCGATCGCACGCGCGATGCGCCGGCAGAACCTCCCGCTGCAGAAGCTGATGAGCCAGGACTCGTTCTCGGAGGTCGCGCAGAGCCTTCGCTACGAGGATGTCTCGGCGCTCTACGCGGCGGTCGGCGAGGGCAACGTCTCGACGCAGTCGGTGATCGAGAAGGTCACTGCGCTCGTCAGCGCGAACGACACGAGCACGGGCCCCATCGATCTCCCGTTCCTCGGCAAGCCGCGCCAGCCGCGCGGCGGCGACTCCGGGATCCTCGTGCGCGGGGCCCCCGACATCCTGGTCAAACTCGCGAAGTGCTGCACGCCGGTGCCGGGCGATCCGATCGTCGGCTTCGTGACCCGCGGCAGCGGAGTGTCGGTGCACCGTGGCGACTGCACGAATGTGAAGTCCCTGAAGGACAGCCCCGAGCGCCTGATCGACGTCGAGTGGGCGCCGACGACCAAGAGCATCTTCCTGGTGCAGATCCAGGTCGAAGCGCTCGACCGCTCCGGGCTGCTCAGCGACGTCACCCGCGTGCTCAGCGAGCACCATGTGAACATCCTTTCGGCGACGGTGTCGACCACCAACGATCGGCTGGCACTCAGCCGGTTCGTCTTCGAGATGGGCGACATCGTCCACCTCGACCGTGTGCTCAACGCCGTGCGGCGCATCGACACCGTCTACGACGTCTACCGCGTCACGTCGTCCTGACCTTCGCGCGCGGCGATGCCGCGGAGGAAGGCAACCGCCGTCCGCTTGTTCGGTACGACGCCGCGGATGCCGAACCACTCGATCGCGTGGGCCGCGAGACCCGGCTCCGCATCGCTGAGCAGGCGGGCTGMCTCGGCGTAGGTATCGTCTGGCACTCGTGCGAGGTCGGCCAGCGTGCGCTGGGGCGAGGTGACGAGCAC
>NZ_JBFUFC010000190.1:0-7540 GCF_056403635.1 Microbacterium sp. P2_F9
CTGCACGAGGTGGTCAACGAGGGCCTCATGACCCTGTTCTTCTTCCTCGTCGGGCTCGAGGTGAAGCGCGAACTGACGATCGGCGAGCTCACCGACCGCGCCCGCGCCGTCGTGCCGATCACGGCGGCCGTCGCCGGGCTCATCGTCCCCGCCGCGATCTTCGCCCTGTTCACGTTCTCGAGCGGGCACGCGGATGCCTGGGGTGTGGTCATCTCGACCGACACCGCCTTCCTGCTCGGTGCCGTGGCGCTGATCGGCCTGCAGTTCCCCGCCCGACTGCGGATCTTCCTGCTCACCCTCGCCGTGGTCGACGACATCGGCGCACTGGTGGTGATCGCGATCTTCTACAACACCGGCATCCAGCTCGTCCCGCTCGTCGCCGCGGCTCTGCTCATCGGCCTCCTCGCGCTGGTGCGCTTCCTCCCGGCGGCGCGGGCACTCGGCTACATCGCCCTCGGGGCCGCCCTGTGGGCGGCGCTCCTCCTGGCCGGCGTGCATCCGACGCTGGCCGGGGTCGCGGTCGCGCTGCTCATCCCGGTCTTCCCGCCCCGGCGCTCCGACGTCGAACGCGCGGCCGAACTCACGCAGGCGTTCCGCGAGTCGCCCAATCCGGCGTATGCCGCGGCCGTCACCCGGAGCCGGCGTGATTCGCTCTCGATCAACGAGCGGGTCGATGCGGCCTGGCGCCCCTACATCGCGTACGGCGTCCTGCCGGTGTTCGCGCTCGCGAACGCGGGGGTGCACCTCGAACCCCAGATGATCCGGGATGCCGCGACCTCCCCGGTCGCGTGGGGCATCGTCGCGGGGCTCGTGGTCGGCAAGTTCATCGGCATCACGGGCGCCACCGCGATGATCCGGTTGGCCGGCAAGGGCGTGCTCGCGCCGGGTCTGGGGATGACGCGGATCGCGGGCGGAGCGGCGCTGTCCGGGATCGGCTTCACGATCTCCCTCTTCCTGGTGCCCCTCGCGATCGACGACCCGCACACCCGGGACATCGCGCGCATCGCCGTGCTGGCCGCATCGGTGATCGCCTTCTTCGCCGGCTGGGCGATCCTGGCGATCGGCGACCGGGTGCGGCCGCCCCGTGCCGTGGGCGCCCGACTGGCGCGGCCGTTCGACCCCGACCGCGACCACTTCCGCGGCCGAGTGGGGGCCGTGCTGGAGATCGTCGAGTACGGCGACTTCGAGTGCTCCTTCTGCAGCCGCGCGACCGGCTCGATCGATGCCGTCCGCGAGCGGTTCGGCGATGACGTGCGCTGGATCTTCCGGCACTTCCCGCTCGATGCACCGCATCCGCGTGCGCAGGAGGCCGCGCAGGCCGCCGAAGCGGCGGCCCTGCAGGGCCGCTTCTTCGAGATGGCGGTCGTGCTGTTCGCGAACCAGGATCGCCTCGAGGTCGACGACCTGTGCCGGTACGCAGTCGAGCTCGGCCTCGACCCCGACCGGTTCGCCGAGGACTTCCGCTCACCGCATGTGATGCACCGCATCAAGGACGATCGGATGGATGCCGAGGTCATGGACCTGCACGGCACTCCCACGTTCTTCGTCAACGGACGTCGGCACATCGGCCCGTACGACTCGGCGACGCTGATCCGGGTCCTGGAGGCGAGCTGAGCATGCTGCTCGCACGCGTGCTGCATGCCGTGGATGCGGTCACCGCGACGCGATCGCGGCTCGCGAAGATCGAGGCGCTCTCCGAGCTCCTCAGCACACTCGACCAGGACGAGTTCGCCCCGGCCGTCGGCCTCCTCACCGCGAGCCCGCGGCAGGGACGGATCGGCGTCGGCTGGCGCGGCATCGCGACACTCGAGGTCGAGCACGCGCCGGATCCCACCCTGACCATCGCCGACGTCGATGCCGCCTTCGAGGCGTTGGCCACGGCATCCGGTGCCGGGTCGGTCGCGACGCGCACTGCGACACTTCGGGCGCTCGCTGCGCAGGCCACGGCCCCGGAGTGGGACTTCGTGACCAGGGTGATCGTCGGGGAGCTGCGCACCGGCGCTCTGGAGGGCGTGCTCCTGGACGCGATCGTGCGGGCTTCCGGGCGCGAGGCTGCGAGCGTGCGGCGGGCGGCGATGCTCTCCGGCGACCTCGCCGAGACCGCGGCACTGGCGATCCGCGGGACGGCGGAGGCGCTCGACGCGGTGGGGCTCGTAGTGGGGCGCGCCATCATGCCGATGCTCGCCGGCACGGCCCCGAGCGCGGCGGCGGCGATCGCGACGGTGGGCGAGGCATCCGTCGAATACAAACTCGACGGCGCTCGCATCCAGGTGCATCGCGCGGGCGACGAAGTCTGGGTGTTCACCCGCAACCTCGCCGACATCACGCATCGGCTCCCGGAGGTGGTCGACATCGTCCGGCGGATGCCGGTGCATGCGGTGATCCTCGACGGTGAGACCCTCGCCCTCGACGAGAACGACGTGCCGCGTCCCTTCCAGGACACGATGGCCAGGTTCGGCGCAGACGGCGCGCGCGAGACCCTCCTGCATCCGTGGTTCTTCGACGTGCTCCACCTCGACGGCCGCGACCTCATCGACGAGCCGCTGGCGCTTCGCCGCGCGGAGCTCGGCCGGATCGCCCCGGCGCACCTGATCCCCGGCGAGATCACGGCCGATCCCGTGGCGGCGGAGCAAGTGTCGGCCGCCGCACWGGCGGCGGGCCATGAGGGCGTCGTGGTGAAGGCCATCGACTCGCCGTACGCGGCCGGCCGCCGCGGGGCGAGCTGGATCAAGGTGAAGCCGGTGCACACGTTCGACCTCGTCGTCCTCGCCGCGGAGTGGGGGTACGGGCGACGCACCGGGACGCTCTCCAATCTGCACCTGGGCGCCCGCGATGAGACCGGCGAATTCGGGGGAGGCTTCGTGATGGTCGGCAAGACCTTCAAGGGCCTCACCGATGAGCTGCTGCGGTGGCAGACCGAGCGGTTCCCCGAGCTCGAGGTGCGGCGCACCGAGGGCACCGTGTGGATCGCCCCCGAGATCGTGGTGGAGATCGCGATCGACGGCGTCCAGCGTTCCACGCGCTACCCGGGCGGGATCGCGCTGCGCTTCGCGCGGGTCAAGCGATATCGGGAAGACAAGCGGCCGGCCGAGGCCGACACCGTGCAGACGCTGCGCGCGATGCTCAAGGGGTGACGGCATGATCGTCGTGCTCACCGGTGCCGGCATCTCCGCCGAGAGCGGTGTGCCGACGTTCCGTGCCGCCGACGGCCTGTGGGAGGGCCACTCCGTCGATCGCGTGGCGACGCCGGAGGGCTACGAGGCCGACCCCGAGCTGGTGCTCGGCTTCTACGACGCGCGACGAAGGGCCCTGGCATCCGTCGTCCCCAACGCGGCGCATCGCGCACTCGCGCGGCTCGAGAACGAGCTCGGCGATGACCTCCTCGTCGTGACGCAGAACGTCGACGATCTGCACGAGCGGGCCGGCAGCCGCCGCCTCGTCCACATGCACGGCGAGCTGCTCCGGGCGCGGTGCACCGCGTGCGGGTCGCGCTCGGCGTGGGCGTCCGATCTCATCGATCGCCCGCCCTGTCCCGTGTGCGGAGAGCGGATGCTGCGCCCGGACGTCGTCTGGTTCGGTGAGATGCCGTACGACCTCGACCGCATCGAGCAGGCCGTCGCGTCGTGCGACACGTTCGTATCGGTCGGGACGTCCGGCGCGGTGTATCCGGCCGCCGGCTATGTCGCCCTTGCCGCGGCCTTCGGCGCGCGCACCGTTGAGCTCAACCTCGAGCCGAGTGACGCCGCTGTGCCGTTCGACGAGGTGCGGGCCGGGCCTGCCACCGAGGTCGTGCCCGCGTGGGTCGACGAGGTTCTGTTGACATAGCATCGAGGGGCCATGACCACGCCCGCCATCGTCGCCGACCTCCTCGCAGCCCTCCCCGTCGGAACGGTGGTGACCGATCCCGACACCCTCGAGCGCTGCAGCCACGACGACGCCGAATGGGCCGAGTTCGCCCTGCCCGCGGCGGTCGTCTTCGCCACCTCGGTCGACGAGGTGTCCACCGCCGTCCGCATCGCGGCGGCGCACGGCGTGCCGGTGGTGCCGCGCGGCGCGGGCACGGGACTGTCCGGAGGCGCCAACGCCACCGCGGGATGCCTCGTCCTCTCACTCGAGCGGATGACCAGGATCCTCGAGGTCGAGCCGGCCGAGCGGTACGCGGTCGTCGAGGCAGGCGTCCTCAACGACGACCTCCGCCGGCACGTCGCCACCCAGGGCCTCTGGTACCCGCCCGACCCGGCGAGCCAGTCCATCAGCACGATCGGCGGCAACGTCGCCACCAACGCCGGCGGCATCTGCTGCGTGAAGTACGGCGTCACGCGCGACTATGTCCTGGGGCTCACCGTGGTGCTGGCCGATGGCCGGGTGGCACGAGTCGGGCGCCGGACGGCCAAGGGGGTAACCGGGTACGACCTCACCGGACTCCTCGTCGGCTCCGAAGGCACCCTCGGGATCATTGTCGAGGTGACCCTCAAGCTCCTCCCACTCGGCGGGCGCGAAGAGCGCGCGATCATCGGCTACTTTCCTTCGTTGACGGATGCCGGGCACGCCGTCGCAGCCGTGTCCGCGGCCGGCATCGTCCCTTCAGCCCTCGAGCTCATCGACCGCACCTGTCTGCACGCCGTGGCCGAATGGCAGGGGTGGACCCTCCCGGACAGTGCGCAGACCCTGCTCCTGGCCAAGGTCGACGAAGTCGGCGAGCGCGGCGAGGAACTGGCCGCACGCATCGCCGGCCTGTTCGCCGAGGCCGGCGGCACCGAGGTGCAGCGCGCCTCCGACCCGGACGCGATCGACCGGCTGTTCGCGGCGCGCCGCCTCGCCTACCCGGCGCTGGAGCGGCTCGGGCCGGTGCTCACCGAGGACGTCTGCGTCCCGCGCAGCGCCGTGCCCGAGATGCTCGCTCGCATCGAGCGGGCGGCCGCCGATGAAGGCGTCGTGATCGCCAACATCGCCCACGCCGGCGACGGCAACCTGCACCCCCTGATCATCGCCCCCGAGGGCGACGATGAGGCCAAGCGCCGGGCGAAGCGGGCGTTCGACCGCATCGTCGACGACTGCCGCGCCCTGGGCGGCACCGTGACCGGCGAGCACGGCGTCGGTCTGCTGAAGCTCCCCGGCGCAGCGGAGGAGCTGAGCCCCGTGGTGCTCGAGCTGCACTCCGCGATCAAACGGGCACTCGACCCCCACGACATCCTCAACCCAGGCAAAGCCTTCCCGAACGGAGCATGAGCACCATGACAACCATCACCGCCGACGACGGCGTCCGCCTCGACTACACCGAGCACGGCGACCCGGCCGGCCCACCCCTCGTCCTCACGGCCGGGTTCAAGGCCGCAGCCACGAGCTGGAAGTACCAGGTGCCGGCGCTGGCGGATGCCGGCTACCGCGTGCTCGCCGTCGACCTGCGTGGGCACGGCGTCGCTGAGCGCCCGGCACAGGGCGTCGACATGCGTCGCCGCGGGCAGGACCTGCGGGATGTCCTGCAGGCCCTCGATCTTTCCGACGCGATCCTCGTGGGCGGATCGATGGGCGGCAACACGATCTGGTCGTACGTCGACCAGTTCACCGCTGACCGAGTGCGCGCGATCGCGATCATCGACCAGACGCCGAAGATGCTCAACACGCCCGATTGGCCGCACGGGTTCTACGGCTACGACGCCTCCAACATCGACACGTACTTCGCCGAGAAGATCCCCGACACCGGAAAGGGCACCCCGGTCTTCAAGCGCGGGATGCGCCTCGTGCGGATGCTCAGCGCCCTGAAGGGGGTCGACCGCACCCTGACGCCCGGGGAACTCGCCCTGCTCGGAGACCACGCGAAGGCCGACTGGCGCGCGACGATCGCCCGGACCGACGTGCCGGTGCTCTTCGTCGCGGGGGCGGAGAGCGAATTGTGGCCGAGCAGCCACGCGGCGGCTGCGGCGGCGCTCGCCCCGCGGGGGTCGTCGGTCGTCATCCCCAAAGACGGCCATGCGGCGAACTGGGAGCAGCCGAAGGCTTTCAACGCCGCACTGCTGGAGTTCCTGCGCGGCGTCTGAGCAGGGCGCTCAGCGTCCGACGAGCCGCACCCGCACGATGTTGGTCGACTCGTCGATCTCTGCCACGGTGGGGTGCGCCTTCACGAAGTCCGAGAACGAGCGGTGCCCGAGTCCCTTCTCCGTGAAGGACGGGTCCATCCGCTTGAGCAGGTTCTTGACCGCGGAGAGGTGCACCCAGTCCTCGTCGGTGCGCTCGTGCTCGAGGCGCAGCGCGCGACCGAGCAGCTCGCCGGACGTGTCCTCGGGCTCCTTCTTCCGGCGGCGTCCCGTCGCGGCGGGTGCGGCATCCGTCGCCTTCTCGGTGACCGGAACGACGACGCCCGGGAGCGAGTCGTACGCGTCGAACTGGTCGCAGGCGGCGGCGAGGGACTTCGCCGTCGACCCCGCGACGCCGACACCGACGACGAACCGGCCGAGGCGCTTGCAGCGCTGGGCGAGCGGCACGTAGTCGCTGTCGCCGGCGACGACCACGACGTGGGTGAGGTCGGGGAGGCGGAACATGTCCTCGACGGTGTCCACCGCGAGGCGGATGTCGGCGCCGTTCTTGGCGTACGCGGCCGCAGGGAACAGCTGCACGAGGTCGACGGCGCGCGCGACGAGCTGCGAGCGGTAGATCGCGTTGACCGGCGATGACCAGTCCGCGTAGGCGCGGGTGAGCACGAGCGTCCCGAATGACGCGGCGTAGTCGATGATCGCCCCGACATCGATCGTCGCGGCGGCCAGGCGCCCGGCGATCTCGGTATCGGTGGTGTTCTCGGCGATCCGCTGGCGGTCGCGCGAATACGAGTTGCGCCCGTGCACGCGGTCGTACCAGCTCATCACGATGTTGTCGAAGTCGAGGTAGACGGCGACGCGGGGGTTCAGGTGGTCGGGCATATCACTGCTCTCCGGGGTAGCGCACGCCGATCTGGGCGCGGATCTCGTCGAGCGTGCCCATGATGGCCACGGTCTCGTCGATGGGGAGGATGTCGCTGTCGGTGCGTCCCTCGGCGAGGATCCGCTCCGCGGCCAGCGCTTGGTACTGCATCCCGCGGCCGTCGATCTGGGAGACGTAATCCTCGACCACCGTGCCGTCGGGCCGGGTCACGCGGAACGAGGTGGCGCTGTACCAGACCCGGTCGATGTCGATGCGGGCGTCCGTGCCGATGACGTGCGCCGTGTTCGGTCCCGCCGAGCGGGCGGCGGAGATCGTGGTGGACAGCGCGCCCGACGCGTGGGTGAAGATCGTGGCGACCTCCGCGTCGGCGCCGGTCTCGCTCAGGCGCGCGGCGGCGGTGACCATCGTCGGCGCGCCGAGCATGTCCCACGCGAACGAGACGGGGTAGATCCCGAGGTCGAGCAGGGCGCCGCCGCCGAGCTCGAGAGCGTTGAGCCGGTGTGCGGGATCGGTGGAGATGCGCTGGGTGTGGTCGGCGGTGACGGCGCGCACGTCACCGAGTGCCCCCGCCGCGAGCAGCTCCCGGATGCGCGCCATGTGCGGAAGGTATCGGGTCCACATGGCC
>NZ_JBFUFC010000191.1:0-7534 GCF_056403635.1 Microbacterium sp. P2_F9
GTGGTGGGCAGGTGGGGTGCGACTCGGGCTCATCGCCGTCGCGGTGATCCTGTCCACCGCCTTCTTCGCCCTCATCCCCCGCCGCACGCACTGGTGGACGCACTTCGGCCAGTACACGATGTACGTCTACCTGCTGCACTCGTTCGTGCTCTACCCGTTCCGGGAGTCGGGGGTGCTCAGCCGCCTCGAGCCCACCTGGCTGTGGCTGCCGATCGTGGTGGTCGCCGCAGTGCTGATCGCGCTGGGGCTCGCCACGAGGCCCGTTCGCCGGCTGTTCCGCCCGCTGGTCGAGCCTCGACCGAAGTGGCTGTTCGGCGATGCCACGCTCGCCGGGCGCGAAGGGCACCGCAGCGATCCCACGGGGTCGCGCAGGCCGCGCGAAGCGCCGCGGGCACTGCACCCTGATCCGCGGCAGAACGGCTGACTCCGCGCGGCGGCGGTGGTGGGCCGATCAGGCGAACAGCGCCGCCCCGACATACGAGCCGGCCGTGGCGCCCGGGGGCACGGCCCAGATCCCGGACCGGACGTGGCGCACGTACTCGAGCATGAGGTCGGTCGACAGCGAGCGCTGCAGCGTGACGAACTGCTCGGGCGAACGCTGGTAGGAGAGGAAGAAGAGCCCGGCATCGAGTCGTCCGAGATCGTTGTTGCCGTCGACGAAGTTGTAGCCGCGCCGGAGGATGCGGACGCCGTCGTTGGACTCGTGATGCGCGAGCCGGACGTGGCTGGCCACGTCGATCTTGGGCGCGCCCGCGGCATCCTTCTCCGCGAAATCGGGTTCGGTGTACTCGCCGCCGCCGGACAGCGGTGCGCCCGTCCCCTTCGCCCGGCCGATGATGCGGTCCTGCTCCGAGAGACGCACCCGGTCCCAGGTCTCGATGAGCATCGCGATCTTGCGGGCGACGAGGTACGACCCGCCCGCCATCCAGTCGGGAGAGTCGGATGCCGCGACCCAGACGTGTGCCTTCAAGGCCGCGGTGTCGTCGGCGAGGATGTTGGCGGTGCCGTCCTTGTACCCGAACAGGTTGCGCGGGGTCTGCTGGTCGGACGTCGTCTTGGACGTGCGGCCGTACCCGAGCTGCGACCAGCGCAGCTTCGCCCGCCCGAACGCGATGCGGCTGAGGTTGCGGATGGCGTGCACGGCGACCTGGGGATCGTCAGCGCAGGCCTGGATGCACAGATCGCCACCGCTCGCCTCGGGGTCCAGGTCGTCTCCGAGGAAGGGCGGGAGTCCTTCGAGCCCTTGCGGCCGGCGGGCGGCGATGCCGTAGCGGTCTTCGCCGGACTCGGACACGAACAGGGTGGGACCGAATCCGATCGTGATGGTCAACCCGGCGGCCGTCAGGCCCTGCGCCTCACCGGTGTCGTCCGGTGGCGCTTCGGGCGATCCGCCGACCGCACCGGTCGCGCTGACCGCCAGTCCCTGAGTCATGCGCGCCGCGGCATACGACCAGTCCTGCAGGAGCGAGATCAGGTCGTCGCGATTCGTGCGCGCCATCATGTCGAAGGATGCGAAGTGCAGATGCTCCTGGACGGGCGTCGTGATCCCCGCCTGATGGGCGCCGAAGAAGTCGTACGCGGATGTCGCGGTCTGCCGTTCCGCCGCCCGCCCGGCGCCGACACCCGCTGCGAAACCGCCGGCAGCCCCGGCGACGAGGCCTGCGGCACCGGCGCCCACAGCGAGGCCGAGCAGACCGCGGCGACTCACTCCCGGCTCGGGCGCGACAGGCACCGCCGGGAGGTCGCCCCCCGGCGGCAGCTCAGCGGGCTGGCGGCTGTCGGACACGCTAGGCGAGCACCGTGGCGGTCAGCTGCGACAGCGGCTCGGCGAGCGCGTTGATCAGGTCGGTGAGCTCGCGCTTGTCCGCCTCGGTGAGTTCGCCGTAGGAGACGAATCCCTCCGCGAGCGTTCCGTGGGTGGCGAGGGATGCCTCCAGCGCCGCGTAGCCGGCGTCGATGTCGTCGACCAGCGCCGCTCCGTCGTCGCCCTTCGACTCGGCGAGGTCCCGCACGAGCGAGAACGCCATCTTCGATCCTTCGACGTTGGCGGCGAAGTCCCAGAGGTCGGTGCCCGACCACCAGTCCTCTTCGCCGCTGATCTTTCCAGTCGCGACCTCGTCGAGCAGGGCGATCGCGCCGTTGCTGAGGCCCGCGGCACCCTGCGACTCGAGGGCCGCCTGGAACTCGGCGGAATGCACGTAGTCGTTCAGCTCCTGGACATCGGCGACGAGCTGGTCGCCGTATGCGGCGCGTTCCTCAGGAGTCGAGGGTGCCCAGTCCTGCCAGGCTGGCGCGCCGTCTGCATTCAGCGCGGCTTCGGCCGGCACCCACAGGTCCTTCTCGATCCGGTGGAAGCCGGTCCAGTCGAGTCCGTCGGCGACGGCGTCGACTTCGCGGAAGTCGATCTTCGGGTCGAGGTCGCCGAGCGACTCGGCGATGGGCTCGATGCGCTCGTAGTAGGCGCGCACATTCGGGAACTGGGTGCGGGCGGACTCGTCATCGCCCGACTCGTAGGCGGCGGTGAACGTGTCGACCGCGGGCACGAGCTGCTCGACCTGCTCCTTCACGAACGCCGCGTAGAGGTCGACCGCCTGCTGGTGCTGCTCAGCGGCATCTCCGGTCGCCTCGACGCGCTCTCCGCTCACGGTGAAGCCGGTCCTGCCGACTCCCTCGCCGACCATGCCGGGCTTGCAGACCGTGTAATAGCTGCCGGGCTGGGCCACGACCGAAAGGGTGCGCGACGCGCCGGGTGCGATGTTCTCCGCTTCGCCGACGATGCGGAGGCCGTCCTCGGCGAGGAGGTAGAACTCCGACACCTCCTGGCCCGCGTTCTCAATGTCGAAGGTCAGCGTTCCGCTGGTCGCGCTCGCGGCTGAAACCGCGCAGGCCGAGTCGGTCGATGTCACCTGGAGTGCGTCGGCGGCCGCGACATCGCTCTTCGCGACGCAGCCCGACAGCACGAGGGCTGCAGCTCCGACCGCGACGAGGATTCCGAGGGGGCGGTGCAGGGTCATGCGGCTCCTTGCCGGGGAGTGGTGGCGGGCGACGCGGAGGGCCGACCGGCAGCGGACGATTCGAGAACGGGGGTGGTGGGGGTTCCAGACGCGGCCGCCTGAGACGCGACGGGGGCGGATGCCGCGGCCCGGCGCGCGGCGCCGCCTGGGGCGCGGAGGCCACGGACGAAGAGCGATCCGACGATCGCGACGTAGAGCACCCAGGCGGTCACCTGCAGCCAGGACATCTTGGGCATGAAGCCGACGATCGACTGCAGGATCACGGCGAGCGGGCCGCCGGGCGCGATGGCCCCGCTCACGTCGAACGCCCAGCCGAACGGGAAGGCACCCAGCCCCACGGCGACGGCGCCGGTGACGGGATCGATCGGCGCGGCCTCGGTGAACGGCCCTGGGAGCGCGCCGGCCTCCTGCAGATCGAGGATCGCGTACGCGAGGACGCCTGCCGCGACGACGACGAGGAACGCGCCGGTCGCCCCGAAGAAGACCCGCAGGTTGATGCGCAGCATGCCCTTCGCGAGGAGCCAGCCCAAGCCGACCGCAGCGACGAGGCCGAGGAGCGCGCCGAGCAGCGTCGCGGGCGTGGAGCCGAACGACTGCACCATCGACCACAGCAGCAGGGTCGTCTCGATGCCCTCCCGGGCGACGGAGATGAAGCCGATGAAGACGACCGCCCACAGTCCGCTCGACGCGAGCGCGCGGTCCACGCCGTTCTCGAGCGTCGCCTTCATCGAGCGGGCGGTCTTCTGCATCCAGAAGATCATCCAGGTGACGAGGGCGACGGTGACGAGCGACAGGATCCCGCCGATCAGCTCCTGCGCTTCGAAGGTCAGCGTGTAGGTGCCGAAGGTCAGGACGGCGCCGATGCCGAGCGACAGGGCCACTGCCAGGCCGACCCCCATCCACAGCCGGGGAAGCACATCGCGCCGGCCCATGCGCGTCACATACGCGACCAGGATGCCGACCACCAGTGCGGCTTCGAGACCCTCGCGAAGGCCGATGAGAAAGGTCGCGAGCACGTCGGTCCTATCGAGGTAGTGAGGTAAGGCTTACCTGAACACGGTACCCAGCACTTCGCGACCTGTCCAATCCTTGGACGCCGCCCCCGCGAAGAGGTAACGGTCGGCAATATTCGAGCGGATGCCGCGGCATCCGCTTATCGTCGCCTTCATGGCCGATCTGAACCTGCCGATCCTCGATCTCTCCCAGCTCGACGCCGGCCCGGAGGACGCCGCTCGTTTCCGCGATGACCTGCGCGCCGCGACCCACGACGTGGGATTCTTCTACCTCACCGGCACCGGGGTGACGCCTGAGCTGGAGGGGCGCCTGCACCAGGCGGCGCGCGACTTCTTCGCCCTCCCCGAGGAGGACAAGCTCGCGATCGAGAACGTCAAGAGCCCGCACTTCCGCGGGTACACCCGCGTCGGCGGCGAGCGCACCCAGGGCAAAGTCGACTGGCGCGAGCAGATCGACATCGGCCCGGAGCGCGAGGCCATCGTCGATCCGGACGCACCGGACTTCTCGCGCCTGATCGGCCCCAACCTGTGGCCGGCGGCCCAGCCCGAACTGCGCGACGTCGTCTCGCAGTGGCACGACCACCTCTCCGGGGTGGCGCGCAAGCTGCTGCGCGCGTGGGCGCTCGCACTCGGGGCGCCGGAGAGCTACTTCGACGAGCACTTCGGCGAGCCCTCGACCCTCATCAAGATCGTCCGGTACCCCGGCAAGGCGGACCCGACACCCCAGCAGGGCGTCGGCGCCCACAAGGACTCCGGCGTGCTGACGCTCCTGTGGGTCGAGCCCGGCAAGGGCGGGCTGCAAGTCGAGCACGACGGCGAATGGATCGACGCTCCCTCCGTGGCCGGCGCGTTCGTCGTCAACATCGGCGAGCTGCTCGAGTACGCGACGGGCGGCTACCTCATCGCAACGAAGCACCGGGTGATCTCGCCCCGCTACCCGGACGACCGGATCTCGGTGCCGTTCTTCTTCAACCCCGCGCTCGACAAGCGGCTGCCGCTGATCGAGCTGCCCGCAGAGCTCGCAGCGGAGGCTCGCGGAGTCACCCAGGATCCAGCCAACCCGATCCACGCCCTCTATGGCGAGAACGCCTTGAAGTCGCGCCTGCGCGCGCACCCCGATGTCGCCGAGATCCACCACGCCGACCTGGTCGCTGAGCGGGCTGAAGCGGCCGCCGGATCGAGTGGCCGCGAAGCGGCCGTATCGAGATCATCCGTCTGATTGCAAAGCGAAAGGCCGCCCACACCGTGGACGGCCTTTCAAGAAAGCGATTGTGCGCTGGCTGCGACTAGCGGCGGAGTCCGAGACGCTCGATCAGCGAGCGGTAGCGCGCGATGTCGATGTCCTGGAGGTAGCCGAGCAGACGGCGGCGCTGACCGACCATGAGGAACAGACCACGACGTGAGTGGTGGTCGTGCTTGTGCTCCTTCAGGTGCTCTGTGAGGTCCTTGATGCGCTGCGTCAGCATCGCGACCTGCACCTCGGGGGATCCGGTGTCACCGGGGTGCGTCGCGTACTCTTCGATGATCGCCTTCTTGGCGTCAGACTCGAGTGGCATAGATGGGATCCCCTTCCTGGTCATTGCGCGGCGCCCGACGCCTGATGCGTGAGCTCTGTTTATCCGCGGCCGATCAAACGGCAACCTCAAGAGTCTACCAGGCGGGATCTTCAGGGACGAATCGCCCCGGTTCCCGCCGCGGATAGGCTCGGAGGATGCCTCGACACCACCCGCCCGCGTCGTGACCGAGCGACGGGATCCGCCGAGAAGGCCCGGCCTGCGCCGCGACCACTTCATCGATCTGCGGCCCCTCACCACGAGCCCGCCGTTCGCACGCCTCTGGATCGGGTCGACCCTGTCCGGGCTCGGCGGCCAGCTCACCGCCGTCGCGGTCATGCTGCACGTCTACGACCTCACCCAGGACACGTTCGCCGTCGCGATGATCGCGGTGGCGGGGCTCTTGCCGATGATCGTCGCGGGTCTGTACGGCGGGATGCTGGCGGATGCCTTCGACCGGAGGATCGTGGCCCTGCTGGCCGCCACAGTGACCTTCGCCGCGACGACGGCCTTGGCGGTCCTCGCCTGGGCGCACGTCGAGACGGTGTGGTGGCTCTACGTCCTGAGTGTCGTCATCTCGGCGGCCAACTCGATCGTGATGGCCACGAAGGAGGCGATCACGCCGCGCCTGCTCCCCCGCGACCTCCTCCCGGCCGCCGCTGCGCTGCACGGCATCACGGTGGGGATCATGGTCACGGCTGGCCCCGCCCTCGCGGGAGTCCTCGTGGCGTTCACCGGCTACGCGTGGACCTACACGATCGACGTCGTCCTCATGCTGTCGCTCTTCCTCGGGCTCTGGACGCTGCCGAGCATCCGCCCGGAGGGCGAGCTCGTGCGCCCGGGGCTCGAGGCGCTGCGCGACGGGTGGCAGTTCCTGAAGCGGGCGTCGAACATCCGCCTGCAGTACATCCTCGACATCACCGCGATGACCTTCGGTCAGCCGATCGCGCTGTTCCCCGCGATCGGTGCGCTGCTGCTCGGCGGCGGGCCGATCACCACGGGCGCCCTCACCGCAGCCTTCGCCATCGGAGCGTTCTTCTCGAGCCTGTTCTCGGGCCCGATCGGCCGGGTGCGTCAGCAGGGGCTCGGCATCGAGCGCGCGATCCAGGTGTACGGCGGATCCATCGCCGGGTTCGGCCTGGTGCTGCTCGCGGCGGCGTTCGGCGTGTTCGCCCCCGAGACCGTGGATGCGACCCACGCGAACCTCGCGCTCATCGTCATCGCGTCACTCTTCCTGGTCGTCGCGGGCGGCGCCGACAACGTCAGCGCGATCTACCGGTCGACCATGATGCAGGCGGCCGTGCCCGACGCGATCCGCGGACGCCTCCAGGGCATCTTCGTCGTCGTGGTGACAGGCGGTCCGCGCATCGGCGCGCTCTACGCGGGCGCTCTCGCCGCCGTCACGACGCTGTGGTTCCCGCCGCTGCTCGGCGGCTTCGCGATCATCGGACTCGTGGCCCTGCTCGTGCGTCGAAGCCCGCGCTTCCGCGAGTACGACGCCGAACATCCGGTTCCGTAGCCCGGCCTCCGAGAAGCCGCCCCGGACGTAGCGGGACCGCCGCGCATCGGCGGATTTCGGACGACGCATTCCCGGGCGGATCCCGCAGCCTTGTGCCCGGGCTAGAGTCGCCAGGTGCCGACCGAAGCCCCCTCCGCCAGCGCCGCGACCACCGCCTCGAGCGGGTCGGTGGCGAACTCGCGCGGGCTGTCCGGCGCTTCGGTCACCGTCCAGTTCGTCCTCACCGGCATCATCTGGGGCTCGAGCTTCCTGTTCATGAAGGTCGCTCTCGTCGGCCTCACCCCCGGCCAGGTCGCCTGGTCGCGCCTGATCCTCGGGGCGCTGACGCTGGGACTCTTCGTCGCGGTGCGACGCGACCGGCTGCCCCGGAACATCAGGATCTGGCTGCACATGACGGTCCTCGCGGTGTCGTTCTGCGTCGCACCGTTCCTGCTG
>NZ_JBFUFC010000192.1:0-7499 GCF_056403635.1 Microbacterium sp. P2_F9
GCCGAGGATCGTGCCGCCGACCTTCGACAGCCCCTTCACCTCGTGCCTCGTCAACGGGAAGAAGTCGCCGTCGACAGCGCCACGCCACCCGTCGCGGATGCCGACGAACTCGATGTCGTAGGTCGTCGTGCCCTTGAGCACGGCGCCGCGGATCACCGCGTTCAGCCCCGGGCAATCGCCGCCGCTGGTGAGGATGCCGATCTTCATGCTGTGGGTCCTTGCGCTCGGTGTGGACGAAGCGGCGACGCTGCCTCAGTTGACACTATCGCCCGGACGCGGCGGCCTGCCACACCCGCCCGGTCACCCGGGCGCAAGGTTCTGGACGCGGGCCTACTCGGCCCCGAGCGCCTGCCGCAGCAGATGCATGAGCGCCGACAGCTGCACCGAGTCGCTGGACTGCGGATCGACGGCCTGGCCGTCCAGGGCGCGCAGCGCGAGCCCCTGCTTCGAGTCGATCAGCTCGGCGATCTTCGTGTCGAGCGTGTGCGCCGCGATGATGCGCCACGCGGTCACCGGCTCGTCCTGGCCGATGCGGTGGACGCGGTCGATCGCCTGGGTCTGCTCCGCCGCGGTCCACGACAGTTCGGCCAGCACGACGTTCGACGCCGCCTGCATGTTCAGCCCGACACCGGCCGCCGTCAGCGAGCACACCGCGATCCCGACCGTGGGGTCGGTGTTGAACGCGTCGATCGCGATCTGGCGGGCCGGGGTGGTCTGGTCGCCGCGGATCGATACGGTGCGCAGACCGGATGCCGCGAAGTGGCGCTCAGCGGCATCCATGACGTCGATGTGCTTGGCGAAGAACACGACCTTGCCGACGGAGCGCTGCAGCTGCACCGCGTAGTCCGCGGCGAGCAGGGCCTTGGCCTGGCCGATCTTGCGGACCATCGTGAAGACGTTGTCTCCCCCGGCGCCGGCGTTCTTCGCCTCGTCGAGCTCGCCCTGCGCGACCAGTCGGACGATGTCCTCGTCCACCTCGCCCGGGGTGACCAGGCGGTTGCGGGCTTCGATGATGCGCCGGTACCGCGCCGCGAGCCGTGCTCCCAGCTCTCGCTCGGCTGCCCGGATCGAGCGGCCGAACTCGTCGTCGAGCTGCACGGGCAGGTCGGCGATGAGCTTGTCGGGCAGGTCGGCCGCGACATCCTTCTTCTTGCGCCGGACGATCCCCATCGAGATCACGGCGTCGCGCGCCTCGGGGTAGAACGCCTTGTCGGCCGGCGTGAGGCCGGTCTCGTCCAGCCGCGCCATGAGCTCGGGGCCGGGCTTGTCGCCCTTGGTCCAGCCCAGGAACCGCCAGATCGCGTCGAAGTCCTCGACGTCGTTGATCAGCGGGGTGCCGGTGAGCGCGAGCAGCAGCGGGTCGCGCACCTGCTCGCGGATGCGCGCGGCGAGCGCGAGCACGTTCTGCGAGCGCTGCGAGGTGAGGTTCTTGATGAAGTGGGCCTCGTCGACGACCATGCCCTTGAGGCCGAGCGAGCTCAGCCAGGAGAGGTGCCGGTCGAGGATCTCGTAGTTGACGATGAAGATGTCGGCGAACGCGTCGATATCCTCGCCGTCGCCGGTGATGACCGTCGCGCGCCGCTGCGGGGTCCAGCGGTCGACCTCGCGGGCCCAGTTCATCTTGACGACGTTGGGCACTACGGCCAGGAGCGGGTATGCACCCGCGACGGATGCCGCGAGCACCGACTCCGCGGTCTTGCCCAGGCCCGGCTCATCGGCGAGCAGGAAGGTCCGGTGACCGTCGCGCACCGCCTCGAGGAAGCGGGACTGGTGGGGCATGATCTCCAGGCCCTTGGGCGAGAGCCGGTCGAACTCCGGCACCGGGGGGAGGTCCATCGACGCGGCGCCGCCGCCGGCGCCCGTCTCGAACGCCTTGTACAGAGGCCCCATGAGCTCCCAGCCGTCGAGCCGGCGGCGCGGGTTCGACGTCGGCGCGCGTACGGCGAGGTCGGGGGCGAGGAACGGGTTCGCGAGCTGGCGGGACTCGATCGCCATCGGCACGACCTGCCGCTCGGCGAGAGCAGCGGGCACGACGGTGGGCGCCACAGGGGCGGCGTCGGTGATGATGAGCTCGTCCGGGGCAAGGTCGGCGCCCGACTCGAGCAGCCAGTCCCGGCGCATGCGGCGCGCAACCGGCGATGCGGCCTGGTCGACCTCGAGCAGCTGGATGAGCGAGGTGTCCCGCGCCGCGGTCTTGGCGAGGATCGTGGCCACGCCGTCGAGGCGCTTGAGCAGTTCGGCGCGCGTGGCGTCTGGGATCGTGGCGTCACCCTTCACCCTGGCGCGCTCTTCGCGCACCAGGAAGGCGATGACCTGGAACTTCACCCGGTTGGTGGGTCCGAGCTTTCCGCGCTGCGCCTTCGCCTCGACCTCGCGCACCTTGCGGGCGAGGATCGGGATGATGGGCGCTTCGTCGTCGCGTCGCGCAGGCGACGGCTTTCTGCGTCGCTGCGACGCATTGCGCGCGGCGGATGCCGTAGTCGGCATGCTCCTCCTGAGAGTGGACGCCGGAGATCCGGCGGTGCCCGGTCGGGCGACCGGGCGAGGTGTGCACAGCTCCCGCGGGCGGCGGGGCCGTCACGGACGCGGGACAGGATGTGGGCTGATTCCGGCCGCTGGCACTCGCTTCAGCGAGCCGCGGCATCGAATTCAGGACATCCTGGGGGTCAGTCTAGCGGTTCCGGGCCGATTCAGCCCCAGAGCGTCGCCACGATGTCTTCGGTGTAGCCGGTGGGGGCGAAATTGATCCAGGCGGTGGAGACCCAGCCGTTGCCCCGGATGTAGTGCGTCTCGCCGAGGTGCACTTGCGTGTCGTCCTGGCTGATGACGGTCTGGTCGGTGCGGCAGATCGTACCCCCCGCGTGCTGCTCGCAGCCGAAGCCGGCGTTGCGCAAGGCTGCCGCGATCGCGGCGGACTGAACTGCGTCCACGATCGACACATTCGTCGCGAGCCCGAATTCGCTCGGCGAACCCCACGAGCAGCGGATCGTCGGCACGCCGGAGTGCAGAATCTCCAGCAGCTCCGCGTTCTGCGTCGACAGCATCGTCACCCCGGGGTGGTTGAGCGGTGGCGCCTGCGCGGTGAGCGCCGCGAGCATCTCGGGTGAGTAGATCTGCTCGCATGTCGCGGGAAGGGCGATGTTCTCGGAATCCGCTGTCGCACTGGGCGAGGGCTCTGCTGCGCTCGGCGACGGGGTCTGCGTCATGGACGGAGACGCGGATGCCGTGGCCGAGGGCGTCGACGGCTCCGGCGCGCATCCCGCGAGACTCAGGGCGACGAGCACCGCGCCCGTTGCGACCACGAGGGCTCTTGCACGCACATTTCCTCCCGGAGTCTGGCCTCGATCCTACCCGCGGGCGCCCGCCTGCCACAGCGACAGCGTGCCGGGATCATCGGTGACGATCCCGTCGACGCCGAGCGCGGTGACCGCATCCCACTGCGCGTCGGTGTTCAGCGTGTAGACGACGACCCGCACGCCCGCGGCCTGCAGTTTGTCGACGATCTCGGGGTGCTTGATGACGGCGCGGCGCCCGACGATGATGCCGCGCGCTCCCACCTCCTTGGCCACGCGTACGACATGGCCGGGGAAGGCCTTCATGATCGCGAACCGCTGGATCGAGGCGGCCGCGTCTTTGGCGAACATCAGCGTCGCCGCGTCGAAGCTCGACACGGCGAGTCTTCGGTCGAGCCCGCGCGCCATCACCTCGGCGGCGAAGGACACGACGGATGCCTCGTCCCACGGTCCCTTCAGCTCCACCAGCGCGCGCTGCCCCGACACCTCGAGCACATCGAGGAACTCGTCGAGAGTGGGGACGCGCGTCCCGGCGAAGTGCGGGTCGAACCACGAGCCCGCGTCGAGCTTGCGCACCTCGGCGAGGGTGAGGTCGGCGAGCGCCCCGCGACCGTCGGTCGTGCGGTCCACTTCGGGATCGTGCATCAGGACGGGCTGCCGATCGGCGGTGAGCGCGACATCCACCTCGACGTAGTCGAAACCAGCCGCCAGCGCCGCCGTGACCGCCGGCAGGGTGTTCTCGGGGGCCGAGATCCCCCCGCCGCGATGGCTGACCACGACAGCCCGCTCGCCTGGCGTGCGGGCGGTCGTGGTCAGGTCGATCGATGTGTCCCGTGCTCCGCCGACGCAGGCGGTCACGACCGCGCTGATGAGGGCGACGGCGATCAGCAGGGCTTGATTCCCCGCGCCGAAGCGCGCGAAATACCGGTGGTCGGGCATCGGGCATGTCCTTCTCAACTCACGTCGTCGTCGACGTGAGAGCCCACTCTACATGCGCCGTTACCCTTTCGTTACACGAAATTCACCGAGTTTTCAGACCAGGCTCTTGGGGTGCCAGACGGTCTTGATCTCGGTGAATGCGGTGATCCGATGCAGACTCGGGATCACGGCATCCGTCCCGCCCTGCGGCGGAAGCACGCGCGTGAGGGTATCGGCCGCCGCGATCTGCAGATCCACCCACTCGAGGTCGCCGGCACCGGCGAGATCGAGGCCATGCACCTCCGGATGGGAGGCGAGCCACGGCGCGATCTCGGCGGGCGATCCGGTGAGCACGTTGACCACACCGGCGGGCACATCCGAGGTCGCGAGCACTTCGGCGAGGCTGATCGCCGAGAGCGGCAGGCGCTCGGCGGCCACCACCACGACGGTGTTGCCCGCGACGAGCGCCGGGGCGACCACGGACACGAGTCCGAGAAGCGATGTGTCCTGCGGGGCGATGATCCCGACCACGCCGGTCGGCTCAGGGACGGAGATGTTGAAGTAGGGGCCGGCGACCGGGTTGCCGTTGCCGGTGACCTGGCTGTATTTGTCGGTCCAGCCGGCGTACCAGACCCAGCGGTCGATCGCCTCATCGACCTCGGCGGTGGCCGCAGCCGACGACAGCCCGGTCTGCGCGACGATTTCGTCGACGAACTGGGAGCGCCGGCCCTCGAGGATCTCGGCGACGCGATAGAGCACCTGACCGCGGTTGTACGCCGTCGCGCTCGACCAGCCCTTGATCGCGCCCCGTGCCGCGACGACCGCGTCACGGGCGTCCTTGCGCGAGGCCATGGCGGCGTTCGCAAGGAAGTCCCCCTTGGCCGAGCGCACTTCGTACGTGCGCCCCGATTCGCTGCGCGGGAACGCGCCGGCGATGAAGAGCTTGTAGGTCTTGGGCACGCTCAGTCGCTTGCTCATGCCGCTCCCTTCAGGTACGCGAGCAGACCGTGGCGGCCGCCCTCACGGCCGTAGCCGGACTCCTTGTAGCCGCCGAACGGACTCGACGGGTCGAACCGGTTGAACGTGTTGGCCCAGATGACGCCCGCGCGCAGCTTGTCGGCGACGGCGAGTATTCGCGAGCCCTTCTCGGTCCAGATGCCGGCGGAGAGTCCGTAGGGCGTGTTGTTCGCCTTCTCGATCGCCTCGGCGGGAGTGCGGAAGGTGAGCACCGACAGCACCGGACCGAAGATCTCGTCGCGGGCGATGCGGTGGCTCGACTGCACGTTCGTGAAGATCGTCGGGGCGAACCAGAAGCCGCGGTCGGGGATGACGCAGTCCGACGTCCAGCGCTCGGCGCCCTCTTCCTCGCCGATGCGGCTGAGCTCGCGGACGCGGTTCAGCTGCTCCAGCGAATTGATCGCGCCGATGTCGGTGTTCTTGTCGAGCGGGTCGCCGAGGCGCAGCGTGGACAGGCGCACCTTGAGCCGCTCGACGACCTCGTCGTGGATCGACTCCTGCACGATCAGGCGACTGCCGGCGCAGCACACCTGGCCCTGGTTGAAGAAGATGCCCGTGACGATGCCGTCGATCGCCTGATCGATCGGGGCGTCCTCGAAGATGATGTTCGCGGCCTTGCCGCCGAGTTCGAGCGTCACCTTCTTGTCGGTGCCCGCGACCGCCTTCGCGATCTCACGGCCGACGGCGGTCGAGCCGGTGAAGGCCACCTTGTCGACGTCAGGATGCCGCACGAGCGCCGCACCGGTCGCTCCGGCACCCGTCACGATGTTGACGACGCCCGGAGGCAGATCGGCCTGCTGCAGGATCTCGGCGAAGATGAGCGCGGAGAGAGGCGTCGTCTCGGCCGGCTTGAGCACCACCGTGTTGCCCGCCGCCAGCGCCGGGGCGATCTTCCAGGCGAGCATGAGCAGCGGGAAGTTCCACGGAATGATCTGACCGGCGACTCCGAGCGCCCTCGGGTCCGCGCCGAGGCCGGCGTGGTCGAGCTTGTCGGCCCAGCCGGCGTAGTAGAAGAACCACGCGGCCACGAGTGGGATGTCCACGTCGCGGCTCTCCTTGATCGGCTTGCCGTTGTCGAGGCTCTCGGCGACCGCGAGCTCGCGCGCCCGCTCCTGGACGAGCCGGGCGATCCGGAAGAGGTACTTGCCGCGCTCCCGGCCGCTCAGCTTCGACCACGTCTTCTCGTAGGCGCGGCGCGCGGCGGCGACGGCGGCATCGACATCCGCCTCGCTCGCCGACGCGATCGTCGCGATGTGCGTCTCGTCGGCAGGGGAGATCGTCGCGAAGGTCGCTCCCGTGCCGGGGCGGAACTCGCCGTCGATGAACAGTCCATACTCGTCGCGCAGTCGCAGCACCGCCCGGGACTCGGGGGCGGGGGCGTAATCCAGGAAGCTCATTGCATCCATCCGTTCCGGGGCATCAATCGATCGTCACGTAGTCGGCGCCGGAGTAGTGTCCGGTGCGCAGCTTCTGCCGCTGCAGCAGCACGTCGTTGAGCAGGCTCGATGCGCCGTAGCGGAACAGGTGCGGCTGCAGCCACTCCTCGCCGGTCGTCTCGGCCACCGTGACGAGGTACTTGATCGCGTCTTTGGACGTGCGGATGCCGCCGGCTGGCTTCACGCCGATCTTCTCGCCGGTCGCGCGGTGCCAGTCGCGCACGACCTCCAGCATGAGGAGGGTCACCGGCAGGGTCGCCGCAGGCGCCACTTTGCCCGTCGAGGTCTTGATGAAGTCGCCGCCCGCGAGGATCGCCAGCCAGGACGCCCGCTTGATGTTGTCGTAGGTGTTCAGCTCGCCGGTCTCGAGGATGACCTTCAGCGACGCGGAGGTGCCGTCGGCGCGCCGGCAGGCCTGCTTGACCTGGGCGATCTGATCGAACACCAGCCCGTAGCGGCCGGTGAGGAACGCACCCCGATCGATCACCATGTCGATCTCGTCGGCGCCATCGGCGACCGCGGCGGCGGTGTCGGCCAGCTTGATCGCGAGGGAGGCGCGTCCGCTCGGGAAGGCGGTCGCGACGGCCGCGACGCTGACGAGCCCGTCGTCCGGATCGCCGTGGGCGGCGCCGAGCGCCTCGACGGCGTACGGCACCATGTCGCCGTAGACGCAGACCGCGGCGACCCGCGGGCAGGTCGGGTCTGAAGCATCCGGATTCAGCGCCTTCGCAACGAGGGAGCGCACCTTGCCAGGAGTGTCTGCGCCCTCGAGAGTGGTGAGGTCGATGAGCTCGATGATCTTGTCGAGCGCCCAGGCCTTCGAGGTCGTCTTGAC
>NZ_JBFUFC010000193.1:0-7488 GCF_056403635.1 Microbacterium sp. P2_F9
GGCGGGCGGGGTGATCGTGCCGGTCCTGATCTACCTCGCGTTCACCGCGGGCACCGGCTACGAGCATGGCTGGCCGATCCCGACGGCGACCGACATCGCGTTCGCCCTGGGAGTGCTTGCCGTGTTCGGGCGTGGACTCCCGCCCGCGATCCGGGTGTTCCTCCTCGCCCTCGCGATCCTCGACGACATCGTCGGCATCGTGCTGATCGCCGTGCTCTTCGCGACCGACCTCAACTACCTCGCGCTCGCGCTGGCATTCCTGTGCGTCATCGCCTTCGCTGTGCTGAGCCGGATGCTGCACACCCGCGCCCGGGCCGTGGTCGTGATCGCCCTGATCGTGCTCGCGATCGCCACGTGGGTGCTCGTGCTGCTCTCCGGGGTGCACGCGACGATCGCCGGTGTGCTCCTCGGCCTGGCCATGGCGCAGACCCCCGCGCTGGTCACCCGCCACGCGCTGGAGCCCTGGATCAACGCGATCATCCTGCCGATCTTCGCGTTCACCGCCGCCCTGGTGCCGATCCCGTCGGCAGGGAGCGGCCTCTCGCCGGTCTTCTGGGGCATCGTGTTCGCCCTGCCGGCCGGCAAGCTCGTCGGCATCGCCGGTGCGGGCTGGCTCGGCCAGAAGCTGTTCGGCGGCGGCGATCATCCGAAACTGCCGCTCGGCGATCTGCTCGCCGTCGGCGCTCTCGGCGGCATCGGCTTCACCGTCTCGCTGCTCCTCTCCGACCTTGCGTTCGAGGGCACGCCCGAGATCCGGGACGAGGCGATCCTCGGCGTGGTCAGCGGCTCCCTCATCGCCGCCGTGCTGGCCGCGCTCATCGTCACATGGCGCCGCCGCCACCATCGCATCGCCGGCACCCTCGTGGCGGAGACGGAGGAGGTGCACGCATGACCGATCCGCTCCGCGAGGCGGCGGACACGATGCGCGCCGTGCGCGACCGCTGCGTGTGGACGCAGCAGATCGACCATCGCTCTCTCGTGCCGTATCTCATCGAAGAGAGCGCCGAGCTCATCGACGCGGTCGAGGAGGGCACGCGCGAAGATCTCCGCGAAGAGCTCGGCGATCTGCTCTGGCAGGTGCTGTTCCACGCCGAGATCGCCTCCCGCGACGGCGAGGCGCCGTTCGGCATCGACGACGTCGCCCGCGGGCTGACCGAGAAGATGGTGCGGAGGCATCCGCACGTCTTCGGCGACGCGGTCGCGACGACGCCCGAAGAGGTGCTCGTGCATTGGAACGCGGCGAAGGCGGCCGAGAAGCGCGCCCGCACGAGCGTGCTCGACGGCGTTTCGGACCGGATGCCGTCGCTCGCGCTCGCCCAGAAGCTGCTGGGCAAGGCGGCTCAGGTGGGCCTCGCGGCACCCCCGGCTGACGCGCCCGCCACCGAGGCGGAGCTGGGCGATGCCCTCCTCGCCCTGGTCGCCACTGCCCGCGCCAACGGGTGGGACGCCGAGCGGGCCCTGCGCGCGCGACTGCGGTCGTTCGAGACCGAGATCAGGGATGCGGAGGCCGACCTGAAAGGATAGGGAGGTGGCATCCGTCAATCCGCCGCGCGGCATGCGCGACTTCCTTCCCGCTGACAAGACCAGGCGCGAGCGCGTGCTCGCCGTCATCCGCGAGCGCTATCGCGCGCACGGGTTCGATGAGATCGAGACGCCGGTCATGGAGGAGTTCGGCCGCCTGCACGCCGGCATCGGCGGCGACAACGAGAAGCTCGCCTACAACGTGCTCAAGCGCGGGCTCGACGCCGATGCGATCCGCGCCGCGGCCGACGACCCCGCCGAACTCGCCGATCTGGGGCTGCGCTACGACCTGACGGTGCCACTCGCGCGATTCTRCGCGAGCCACCGCGGCGAGCTGCCGACCGTGTTCCGCGCGATCCAGATCGCCCMGGTGTGGCGCGCCGAGCGCCCCCAGAAGGGCCGGTATCGCCAGTTCATGCAGTGCGACATCGACATCATCGGGGATGCCTCCTCCCGCGCCGAGGCGGAGCTGATCGTGGCGACGCTCGACGCGGTCGATGCGCTCGGCCTCACCGGCGCGACAGTGCGCATCAACGACCGTCGCCTGCTCGAGTGGATGCTGGCGAGCTTCGGCTTCACCGCAGACGAGCTGCCCGGCGTGCTCATCACGATCGACAAGCTCGACAAGATCGGCCCGTCCGGGGTGACCGCCGAGCTCGCCGAGCGCGGCGCGACACCGGCCGCGGTCGAGGCGTTCGGGGCCTTCCTGGTGCGCCCGATGACTCTGGAGTACAACCCGTTCGGCGAGCGGCAGATCCGCAAGCTGCTGCCCGAGGGCGCTCCCGACGAGGTCGTCGCGGCCCTGACCGGCATCGGCGAGGCGGTCGCAGCAGCCCGTGCTTCGACAGGCTCAGCAACCTCGTTCGTCGACATCCCGCTCGTCTTCGACCCCTTCCTCGTGCGCGGCATGGGCTACTACACCGGCACGATCTTCGAACTCGCGCACCCCTCGGTCGACTACTCGCTCGGCGGCGGCGGACGCTACGACGGCATGATCGGGCGCTTCCTGGGTCAGGACGCACCGGCAGTCGGCTTCTCGATCGGGTTCGAGCGGATCGTCGATCTCGTCGACGAGACGACGGATGCCGCGGCCCCCACCCTGGTGCTGGTCCACGATCGCGATGTCAAGTATGGCGAGCTCCTCGCGCTGAAGGCGGCGCTGATCGCCGAAGGCTCGCGGGTGCGGCTCGAGCAGCGCACCAAGAACCTCAAGGCGCTGCTGGAGCGCGCGGCATCCGACGGCTACACGGCGTTCGCGACGGTCGCGCCGGGTGCCACGAGGGACACGCTTGAGATCAAGCCCCTGACCTAGCCGTTCAGCGGGAAAAGTGTTCTAGTTGTTATAGAATAGTCGCATGCTGCTGCGACTCGACCCTGCGAGCGACGTCCCGCTGTTCGCCCAGGTGGCGACGTCGGTGCGGGCGGATGCCGCCGCCGGGCGGCTGAAGCCGGGTGACCGGCTGCCGTCGGCCCGCGACGTCGCCGGCGCGCTCGGCGTCAACCTGCACACCGTCCTGCGCGCCTACCAGGAGCTGCGCGACGAAGGTCTCGTGGACATGCGACGGGGCCGAGGCGCGGTCGTGACGGATGCCGCGGCGCCGCTCGCGCACCTGCGCGACGACGTCATCGCGCTCACCGAGCGCGCCCGTGCCCTCGGCTTGTCGCCCGACATGCTCGCCGCCCTCGTGAAAGAGACCGCTCGTGACCGCTGATCAGCTCCACGCCCTCGCCATCCGGCGCTTCATCCTGGTCGCGATCGCGATTCCGATCGGGATCGTCGCCATCGGCGTCGTGGTGCAGCTGCTCACCCTGCCGCAGGTTCCGTCGACGATCGCGGTGCACTGGGATGCGACCGGTCAGCCGAATCGGTACGCCGCGGCCTGGACGCAGCCGCTCTGGACGATCGTGTTCGGCGTCGGCGTCTCGCTGCTCATCGGCTTCGCGACGCTGCCGGGGCTCCGCCGTGGCGATCGCGGCGCGACCTACCGCCTCATGGGTGCGATCTCGGCCGCGACGGCGGCGTTCGTGACGGTGGCGTTCACCTGGACCTTCGTGATGCAGGCGGGTGAAGCCGGTGCTGCGAGTGCGCTTTCGGTGTGGCCGGCGCTGCTCGCGGCGTTCCTGGCATCCGTCGCCGTCGGTGTGATCGCGTGGTTCCTCCAGCCCGCCGAGGAGCGGATGCCGCGCACCCCCGCGGCGGCGAAGCCCCTGGCGCTCGCGCCCGGTGAGCGGGTCGTGTGGCTGCGGACCGCGAGCATGGCCCCGGCCGCCGCGATCTCGCTCGTCCTCGCTGTCGTCGCGGTCGCCGTGTCGGCGTTCGCGGCCTGGCTCGCCGGGGCCTCGGACGAGGTCGTGCTGCTGCTTGCGGGCATCGCGATCGTCCTGGTGATCGTCGTCGCAGCKACCGTCGCGTTCCATGTCCGCGTCGACGAGACCGGTTTCACTGTGCGCTCGGTGCTCGGCATCCCGCGCTTCCGCGTGCCGCTGGCGGATGTCGCCACGGCCGCGCGGGTCGACGTCAACCCGGTGGGGGAGTTCGGCGGCTGGGGGATGCGCCTCGGCGCCGACCGGCGGTTCGGCATCATCCWGCGCGCCGGCGAGGCCATCGAGGTCGCCCGGTCGAACGGCAGGCGCCTCGTCGTGACCGTCGACGACGCCGGCACCGGCGCCGGGCTGCTCGAGGCCCTGACGGCGCGAGCGACCGCCGCCCGCTCTTGACGGAGCCTGCCGGCCGGGGTTGGCTGAGGCCATGGCCGACCCCACCCCCGACACCTGGCGTCTCGTCGACGCCTATCTGACCGCGACCCTCGTCGGCCACGACGCCGACCTCGACGCCGCCGTCGCCGACCAGAACGCGGCGGGCCTCCCGCCGATCGAGGTCGCGCCGGTCAATGGCAAGCTGCTCCACCTGCTGACGCGCATGAGCGGCGCGCGGCGGGTGCTCGAGATCGGCACCCTCGGCGCGTACTCCACGATCTGGCTCGCCCGGGGGCTCCCCGAAGACGGACGGGTCGTCACGATCGAGGTGGAGCCGCACAACGCCGCGATCGCCCGCGCGAATCTCGACCGGGCCGGGGTCGGCCACAAAGTCGAGATCCTGCTCGGGCGCGCCGCCGACATCCTGCCCACGCTCGAGGGCGAGCAGCCCTTCGATCTCGTCTTCATCGACGCCGACAAGGAGTCGGGCACGATCTACCTCGACTGGGCGGCCCGCCTCGGCCGATCGGGCACCGTCGTGGTCGTCGACAACGTCGGCAGGGGCGGCCGGGTCGCCGATCCCGCGACGATGGATCCGCAGGTGATCGGCACCCAGCGCGCGCTCGAGCTGCTCGGCCGCGATCCGCGCTTCGATGCAACCGCGCTGCAGACGCTCGACGCGAAGGGCTGGGACGGCGTCGCCATCGCGCTCATCGTCTAGCACGCTCCGCGGCGAGGAGGCCATGCGGTCCAGGCATCCCCATCACTAGAGTGGAATGCGGACCGACGACGCTCCGCGATCCAGCCCTCCACGAACCTAGGAGTTCTTCCGTGGCACTTATCGAGGCAGTCAACGCGCGAGAGATTCTCGACTCGCGCGGCAACCCGACCGTCGAAGTGGAGGTGCTGCTCGACGACGGGATCGTCCAACGCGCAGCCGTCCCTTCCGGCGCGTCCACCGGCGCATTCGAGGCCTATGAGCTTCGCGACGGCGACAAGTCGCGCTACGGCGGAAAGGGCGTCCTCAAGGCCGTCGCCGCCGTCGTCGACGAGCTCGGCCCCGCACTCGAGGGGGTCGAGGCGAGCGAGCAGCGCATCGTCGACGAGATCCTCATCGAGACCGACGGCACCGAGAACAAGTCCCGCAGCGGTGCCAACGCGATCCTGGGCGTCAGCCTTGCCGTCGCCAAGGCCGCAGCCGACAGCGCCGACCTGCCGCTGTTCCGCTACCTCGGTGGCCCGAACGCGCACGTCCTGCCCATTCCGCTGTTCAACGTCATCAACGGCGGGTCGCACGCCGACAACGGCATCGACTGCCAGGAGTTCTTCCTCGCGCCCCTCGGCGCGTCGAGCTTCGCCGAGGCGCTGCGCTGGGGTGCGGAGACGTACCACGTGCTGCACAGCGAGCTGAAGGCCGCGGGCTACGCCACCGGCCTCGGCGACGAGGGTGGTTTCGCACCCGATCTGAAGAGCAACCGCGAGGGCCTCGACTTCCTCGTCAAGGCGATCGAGAAGGCCGGCTTCACCGTCGGCACCGACATCGCGCTCGGCATGGATGTCGCCGCGACGGAGTTCTTCCGCAACGGCGCCTACCACTTCGAGGGCAAGGACTGGAGCGCCGAGGCGCTCACCGACTACTACGTCGAGCTCGTCGACGCCTACCCGATCGTCACGATCGAGGATGCGCTCGCCGAAGACGACTGGGACGCGTGGAAGGCGCTCACCGAGAAGCTCGGCACGAAGACCCAGCTGGTCGGCGACGACCTGTTCGTGACGAACCCGATCCGGCTGAAGAAGGGCATCGACCTCGGCATCGCCAACTCGCTGCTGGTCAAGGTCAACCAGATCGGCACGCTGTCGGAGACCCTCGACGCCGTCGAGATGGCGCACCGTGCCGGCTACACGTCGATGTTCTCGCACCGTTCAGGCGAGACCGAGGACACCACGATCGCCGACCTCGTGGTCGCCACGAACGCGGGTCAGATCAAGAGCGGCGCGCCCGCTCGAAGCGAGCGCGTGGCGAAATACAATCAGCTTCTGCGTATCGAGGAAGAGCTGGGCGATGCGGCGGAGTTCATCGGCCGCGCGGCCTTCCCGCGGTTCAAGGGCTGACGCCCACCAGACGTGAATGAGAGGGGGAGCCGTGAGTGCGAAGGCGGCTCCCCCTTCTCGTGCCCGCCAGGCGCCGCGCGAGCGCCGGCCGGTCGATGTCCGCGCGTGGCTCGGCGGCATCCGCCTCTCCGGGTTCATGGTGATCATGATGGGGCTCGTCGTCCTCGCGGCCTTCGTCCTGGTCCCGACCATCGGCACCTATGTCGACCAGCGGCAGCGGATCGCCGCGCTCGCGATCGCGGTCTCGGTCAGCGAAGACGAGGTCGCCGATCTGAAAGCCCAGCGCGAACGATGGCGCGACCCGGCCTACATCACGACGCAGGCGCGCGAGCGGCTGTACTACGTCAAGCCCGGTGAGGTCGTCTATCTCGTCGACAACGACCTCACTGCGGCCGAGGTGCCGCAGGAGACCGACGCCGTGAGCGACGCGGTCGGGCAGACGCGCACGGATTGGATGTCGCAGCTGGTCCGCTCGGTCACAGAGGCGGGCCTGTCTCAGGCCGCGACCACCACGCCGGTCATCGGAGTGCCAGACCCCACGCCGTCCGCCCCGCCCACGCCTTCCGCCACGCCCACGAGCGACGGCTGATCCAGCGGCGTCCCAGCCGACGGCGCTACCGTGGAGGCGTGACCACGCCGCCCTTCCCGCCCGTCGCCGAGGCCGACCTCGAGGTTCTGCGCGCCCAGCTCGGGCGCCCCGCCCGCGGTGTCGTCGGGATCGCCGCGCGCTGCGTCTGCGGCAACCCGACAGTTGCGGCCACCCTGCCGCGCCTTCCGGACGGCACCCCGTTCCCCACGTTCTACTACCTGACCCATCCGGCCGCGACGGCGGCGATGTCGACTCTCGAAGCCGGTCAGGTGATGCGCACGCTCTCCGATGAGCTCGCGGATGAAGACGTCGCCGCCGCCTACGGCCGCGCGCATCTGGCCTACATCGCCGATCGGGATCAGTTCGGCGACGTCGAGGAGATCGAGGGGATCTCCGCCGGCGGCATGCCGACCCGCGTGAAGTGCCTGCACGCGCTCGCCGCGCACGCCCTCGCGGCGGGGCCCGGCGTCAACCCGATCGGCGATCGCGCGCTCGCTCTGTCGACCTGGTCACCGGCGCGCTGCGCCTGCGCACAGCCGGGGAACGCGGGGTGACGCGCAGCTCACGTC
>NZ_JBFUFC010000194.1:0-7464 GCF_056403635.1 Microbacterium sp. P2_F9
GCGCCAAGGAGGAGTGGCAGCTTTCGGATGCTGATCTCGATGAAGTTCTCGAGTGGATTCCCTCACAATCTCAAGGCCGGACCCATAGCCTCTGGGCAGTGACTAGGACTGCAACCGGCGTGTGCTTGATTCGCCTGCGAGGCATCGACCTCGACACCGAACCGGACCAACGGCCAATCTGGGCCAAGCAAGTCTCCCGATAGGGCGCGGAAGCCGGTCCCTCAGCGGTCCTCTGAGGCGTCCGGGTCATACATAGCGAAATCGCCGGCCACGCGAAGGCTCGATCCAATCTCTCGCTGCAGGTCACGTACGAGTGCGTCGCCTTCAGCGATCCATTTGCGTCCGACCGCCGGGTCCGGCCACTTGATCTCAAGCACAGGATCGAGAACGACCTCCCACGTCCGGTTCCACGCCCTGAGTCGCTGACGTAGTTCGGGAGAGATGTCGATCGACCGGGGAACTACCTCTCGCCCGCCCCACTCGGGAAAGACGAGCAGGGTGCTCATACGTGATTCCCGTTCGATAGTGTCCACCCTTCGACGGTAGCCCGACGATGCCCGCCAGCGTTGGGCCGGCCGGTAAGCCGGTCCCTCAAATCGCGCTGACGGTGACGGCATCGCGGGTGATCGCGAGCTGGTCATCTCGAGCAACAGTCTGAATACGGTGATGGAGTGTTCGCCGGTGCCGGTCGGTTCCAACCTGGCCTTGGGAGTGGTGACGGCGGTCGCGATCGCGCCGGGGATGAGGTGTCGTAAGGGGCGGTAGGCGACGGGTTCGTGACCTTTTCCTTCTTTCCGGGGGGTGGGCGGTCAAGAGTTCGGGGGCGTTGTGGCGCTGGTGAGCAGGACGAGGTGTGTTGCTTCCTCTGCGCCGAGTCCGATGAGGGCGGAGCCGCTAGAGATCGTCTGGACGATGACGCGTGTCACTGTGCCGTCGTCGGCGACCTGCATGAAATTCACTACGGAGTCTGTCCCAGCTACCTCAGCGACAATCGGCAAGCCGGTCGCTTCAGTCGCTGACGCGATCTGGTCCGAGATCGAATCGGCCTCGGATGCCTGGTCGGTGACCCACACGGCTGCGTACGGGGATGGATCATCCGCGCCAGAGGCGGTGCCCAAGAAGGCGCACGACGGTGGCGGCGAATCGCCGAGGTCTTTGATCGAAGCGGGGACGTCTGCGGCTTTGAGTTCGCTGTCGACGTGGAATGTGTCGCTTTGGCTGATKACGGCGTCACTGAGCGACTCGGGGCAGGGCAGGAGTGCTGGCGCGCTTGTGCACGCCGACAACGCGGCGACGCAGGTTCCGGTGAGGGCGAACGCCACAATCGCTCTCTTCGCTGACTGCCCTACGCAGTTCGGTGCGTCGATTCTCAAGAGGTACTCGCTTTCCTGGCTCTGAGCGCCGTCATCACTGTTGATGCACCTGGCGCGGCGCTGTAAATCCACTCATGGCCGAAACATACGCCAGCGCATAAGCGGCGGGCGCGTAAGCCGGTCGTGCGCGCGCACGGACCCGTCACTACGACTGCGATGCGGAGTCGTGTGGAAGACCGCCCGTGATTCACGTTGCTCCTCGAGACGCGCGACAGTTTCGCGCACAACAGTTAATGTCCGGCATCGCCCATTTGGTTCCACCAACCTGTCGGCGGTCACCTTAGCCAACGAGCCTCCAACCCGAGATCTGTGCACAGCCGGTCGGTCGTGGTCGGCTGGGTGGCTTATCGTGTTGTGGTTCCGTATGGCGGCGCGTTCGAAGCCTTCCCCGATCGAGGTGACATGCAGCAGAACGAAACGCCCCCGGACTCGGCCCTTCTTTTCCGGATGATCCACGGCGACGATCTCGCGCTGCGCGGCCTGTTCCGCCGCCACGAACGTCGCCTGTATGCGGCCGCGCTGGGAATGACGAAGACCAGCTGGGATGCGGAAGAAGTGGTCGGAACCGCGTTTCTGGAGTTGTGGCGGCGACGTGACAGCGTCCGCATCGTGGATGATTCCGCGCTGCCGTGGCTGTTGACCGTGGTTGCGTACGCGGCGAAGAATCAGTTGCGCGGGCGGCGCCGGCATCAGCGTCTGCTCAAGCGGGTGCCCCGACCCGAGCCCATACCAGATCATGCGGACGAGGTTGCTCGCGTCGTGGACAGTGAGGGGTTCTCGCAGCAGGTGCGGGCGGCACTACGGGATGCCGGCCCGCAGGATGCGAGCGTCATCTTGCTCTGCATCGTGCAGGAGCTGAGCACCCGCGACGCCGCGATCGCCCTCGGCATCCCCGAAGGCACCGTGAAGTCGCGACTGTCCCGCGCGAAGGCGAGACTCCGCGACCGATTGAGCGAGCACACATCATTGACCGAGGAGGTGGCGCGATGACCGAGCAGCGTGGAATGCCGCACAGCGCCCTCATCGAAGATGTCGTCGTGGGGCAGATGCGAGAAGACCTGACCCGGCCGAAATGGTGGGCAACCATGTGGGGCCGGATCAGTATCGCGGGATCCGTCGTCGCCATCATCGGGGTCGCCGCTGCCGGCATGATCGCGCTCAACCAAGCACCTGTCACCCAGCAACTGATCGTGCACTGCTTCGCCACGCCCACGATCAACTCGGGCGGCTACGACGGGACGGCCGTCGCGATCAGCGATGGCGGTCAATCAGTGCCCATCAACGACGCGCTCCGCGTCTGCCGTGACGTGTGGGCCTCCGGCGCCCTCGCGCCCGGAAAGGACCCGCTCAGCGCCGAACAGACCACCGCAGCGGTTCCCGAATCCTTCACCGCCTGCGTCATGGCGGACGGCAGCGCCGCCGTCATCCCCGGGCGCATCGCCTGCTCCGAACTGCACCTCCACCCCCTGGAGCACTGACCCAGTCCGGAACCGACCTCAGATTCGGTCCACCCCCGCCCTGTCCCCACCGTGCGAGGGTCCCTCAGCGGGACGAGCCCGGGTCACGCAAAGTGGATCGGTCCCCGGCTGCCGGCACACTTGCGTGCGCCGAGAGCGAGGGCTTGCGAGCGAAGTCCCGGTGCGTGATGTTCGCACCCGTTAGGTTCGATTCCGTGACTGCTTCCGGAGAGCGAGAGACGCTCGCCCGAGTCACAGACATCGCATCGATCGTGGGGTGGGTTTCCGCGCTCATTGCTCCTGCGGTTGTCTTCCTCGTGACCACCTCTGCGCTGTTGCAGCGACGCAACGATTACTGCGCCATCGGAGCCACCGAGATCAGTGGTCAGTGGGAGTTCTCGCTTATTCCGCTCGGTCAAACATGCAGTCAACAAATGTCAACTGAGGGGTGGGTCGCCCAATGGATCGCAGCACTAATCGTCTCCGCGGCGACGTTGGTCATGGTCTCCGCCTGCGTGGTCGTAAGCGTCGCGTGGAGGAAAGCCGGTTCGGTCCCTGGCTACGCGAGGTGGTTGCTGTACGCAGTGGCCACGGGTGGTGTGCTCGCGCTCGTGGTGTGGCTTCGGATGTCCTCGGTGGATAGCTACATCGATCGGGCGGGCGTGTCGCTCGGGATCGTCTGGTCTTGCACGCTTGCCTTCGGTGCGGGCCTAGCGACGACAGCGCTGGTCGGCTTCGTACGATATCTCTACCGGGAAGGCCGTGAGGGACTAGTCACATAGCGGTCCCTCGACGCGACAGCTCAACTCCGCCAAACGGATCCTCGCCTACTACTTCGGTTCGCGATTCACGGCGTTTGGAATGTTGTCTGGGCGCGGTGTGACTATTCGGGTGGCTGCGGACACTATGAAGTGTGGTGGACGATTCGGATGAGATGGTGTGGCGGTTGGTGCTGTCTGGCGACACTCGCCGGTACGGCCTGATCTGGGACCGGCATCGCGACCGAATCTTCCGGCACCTGATTGCCAGCGGGAACAGCGCGACGAGCGCGGAGGATCTCACGGCGGCGGCGTTCCTGGAGTTGTGGCGTCGCCGTGACGCGGTGCGGTTCGTGGACGGGTCGCTGCTGCCCTGGCTGATCGTGACCGCGCAGAACATCTCCAGGAACGCCGCCCGGGCAAGGCGTCGGTACGATCGGTTTCTGGCTGCCTTGCCCGCTCCGTCCGTGGTGCCCGATCCGGCCGATCCGATCGCCGATCGCGACCACGAGCACCTGATCGCGTTGCGGGAAGCGATCGCCGCGGCACGTCCCGCGGACGCGACGCTTCTGGCGATGACGGCGTTGGAGGGGTTCACGACCCGGGAGGCCGCGATCGCGTTGGGGCTGTCCGAGTCGGCCGCGAAGATGCGGCTCACCCGTCTCCGTGCCCGCCTTCGCACGGCGGTTATCGCCCATCCACTTCCTGAAGGAGGGTCATGATGGCGAACTTCACCCCGGAACGCTCCGACGCGATCAGAGCGAACCTGATCAACCATGTCGCCGAGAACCCGCAGCCCCGTCGGCGCCGTGCGCTCTGGGCGTCCGGGTTCGTCCTAGCCGGTCTTCTCATCGGCGCCGGGGCCTCCGCGGGAGCATTCGCCGCCACCGGAATGCTCACACCCACCCCCGCGCAACCCTCCGGACAGCCCACACCCGCCTACCCGGACGCGGTCGCCGCACCCCCCGGGGTGACGCCGGGCGCACCCATCATCGCTCTGCTCGGCGACCCGATCACCCGAACCTTCGACACGACCACGCAGATCTCCCTCGACGACCGGCCTGCCGCGGCCACCCACGCCCGGGTCACCCTCATGCCGTTGACACCTGGGGCGCTCAACTGGGGAACCGATCCAGGAGGCAACAATCCCAACGGAGGCTGGAACGCGCAGTACCTCGCCTCCGGTGTAGATCCTTCGACTTGGTACGACTTCCCGCTGGACGATACCGTCCACACCCTCTACCTGAACCCGACCGACTTCAGCGCAGTCGTGACCGTGCAGTACATCACTCAGATACCCACTCGTCTCGGGATCAATGCGAACGGGCAGACCTACGGCGTCGAGGGTTCGATCGAGGGCCGGCCCGACCTGATCACCGCGATCGGCATCGCGCCCGACGGAACACAGGTCGTGGGTTACATCTTCGCGAGCGAACTCGATGGCAGCAGCCCCGACCACCCCGGACTCCCCTCCTCGCCCGACGAAGCACTCCGTTGGCAGGAAGAGACCCAACAGAAGTACCCGAACGGATGGACCATCCCCGTCTACACCTCCGACGGCACAACCCAGATCGGCACCTTCCAGATCAACGGCTGAAACAACTCACCGCCGTCCGCGGTGGGTCTCTGAATGCAGCAGGTGAGTTGTTGGAAGATGCTCGAGCGCCAACCCGATGATCGCGCTCCGCGGTGGGTTTGCTGCGACGGGGCCGCGGTTCCCTCCGTGCGACGCGTGACCGTCCGCTGCCCATGGCAGATTCCTGCAATTTGCGTCGTGGGTGTCAGGATTCGGTCCCGTTGTGCATTTACAGGTGTAGGGCTGCTTTCCACAGGTCGAAGGGCTGACCGGTGAGTGGGGTGCGAGGATGTCGAGGCTGGCATGACTGCGAGGGATGTATGCGGGACGGGTTCGATGTGCTGTACCGCGAGCAGCATGTGGCGTTGGCGCGATTCGCCCGTCGTCAGGTGGGGGATGCGGCGGCCGAGGATGTCGTGGCGTCGACGTTCGAACTGGCGTACGCCAAGCTTCGAGACGATCACCCGCATCCGGTTGGGTGGCTGTTCCAGACGGCTCGCAACCTCATGAAGGCAGAGTTGCGCAGTCGGGAACGGGAGCGTCGGGCGATGCGGGATGCGGACATCGTGGCGGTGCGAGACATGGGCGATGACGATGTCGAGACCGTCCGTGCTTTGCTGGAAACGCTCCCTCCCGGTCACCGTGAGGTGCTGCAGCTGACCTATTGGGATCGCCTCGCGGCCAGCGACGTGGGGGTTGCGTTGGGGTGTTCGGAGCAGGCGGTGTGGAAGCGGATCAGCCGCGCCAAAGCCGCGCTGCGCGCTGCGTGGGCGTCGAACGATGCCGCGCTGTCACGGGAGGAGACGCTAACCGATGTCTGACCACCTGCTCTCCGAGTCTGAGCTTGACCGCCTGTTGATGGCGTCCAGCCCGTATGACTCCAACCCCGACTCTCTTGATCTTTTGCCTCCCCATCCCGGCCAGGCGGTTGGGGCAACCACGCGAAGCCGCACGGTTCTTGTGCGCCCGCGCTCACGTTGGGCGTGGGTTGCGATTCTGGTGGCTGGTATCGCTGGCGGTATGGGGATTTCGGCGGCCGCATTTGCGAGTACGGGCTGGTTTGGTGCCGTACCCGTGCATGTCGAAGCAGAATGGCCGGACCTTGGTGATTCGATTCCGGCTCCAGCCGGCGTGTTGCCCGGGGAGCCTGTGGTGTCCCTTCTGGGCTCTCCGACGGTAGCGACGGTGTTAGGTCACAGCGAGGTTGCGCTCACGGATGTTCCTGAGGGAGCGACGCATGTGAGAGTCACCGTCGTCTGCATGAGCAGCGGGCTAACGACGTTCGGGACCGATACGAATCCCTCCGCCAATCCCGGAATCGCCTGCTCCGCGGGAGATGTCGCAAACACCTCCGGAACGACCTGGACTGACATTGCCATTCTGGGAAGCGGTGGGGTCCTTTACGTTGATACCGCGCCGAGCGGAGGGGCATCGATCGCCCTTCAGTATCTGAATTACTTGCCGACCAGGTTCGCGGTAAACGCTAACGGCGAGACGTACGGGGTGGACGGAGGACCACTTGGCTCTCCCGATCTGGTCGCTGTCGCGGGGGTCAGCCCGAACGGCGACCCCATTAAGGGTTACGCGAGATCCGCCGACTTGAACTCCTTCTCTCCGGATCATCGGGATCAACCGCGAAGCCCGGAGGAGTCTGTCGAATGGACGAAGCAACGCGCTCAACTCTTTCCGGAGGGTTGGGACATCGCCATCTACTCAAGCGATGGGACCACGAGGATAGGGGCATTTCATATCGCCCTCCCGCGAGAAACCTGATTCAACGCCCGCAACCAAATCCGTGGACTCGTCCCGCCCTGCGTCCGGCGACCGTCTACCCTTCGTGAGACAACTCACCATCGCTATCGATTTCGCTTCCGGAATGATCACGAATGCCAATACGGCACGGGACGCCGAACCGATTCTCGAGACCCGCATCGGAAGCTGAAAACGGGCGAAACACGGGATCCCCGCCCTGCCCTCGCCAATTCGCACGGGCTGTTAGCTGCCGCGGACCCGCAGTAGGGGGTGCCTCAGCGGGCGGCTTCGGTTGGTGGAGTGGCTGCTTAGCCCTCGTCCAGGAAAACGCCGATCTGGTCGCCTGCCTTGACGAATTGAAGGGCGCCGTCCGGGTAAGTAGCGCGTAGTTCCTCGGGGGCGTTGCTGTCCACGAGCATCTCGACCGTGGCCGGAAAGGCTCCCACGCGGCACGCGGTGTACGCGAGACCTGAGATTGACCAGGAGTTCTGGTCGATCTCTTGTTCCGCGGGGATCGCCGCGGTCGTGACGACGGCGAAGCAATCACC
>NZ_JBFUFC010000195.1:0-7392 GCF_056403635.1 Microbacterium sp. P2_F9
GAGGTCCGCCGCCCCGTTCATTGCCGCATCGGGAATGACGACTCCGTCCTCGTCGAGGACGCGACCCGACCAGAAGGTCGCGCTGTCGGGGCCGGTGACGGGATCGAGCCGGGCGAGGATCTGATGATCGACGAGGGAGTCGTCGATCATCACCGCCGGCGCATGATCGCCCGGGAACGGTCGATACTCCAGCTGGCCGGCATCGGCGGGTTCCGTGGGGTTGGCGGACTGACCGGCATCGTCGATACCGTCCGGCGAGCCGCTGAGCTCACCCTCCGGCCCATGCCCGCCACCGCCGCCGGAGTCGGCTCCTCCGGAGCCCGAGCCGTCATCGCCGCCACCCGTCGTGGTCTCCGGCTCGCGCACGATCGTCGACTCGCCCGACCCGCCCGTCTCGGTGCGGACGGGCGCCTCGTCGACGGTGGAGTTCACGGCACCGGGGCTGGTCTCGCCGCGCACGCCGCCTGCTCCGACGAGCTCGGGCTCGCGGACGTGCGCCGGGATCGAGGCATCCAATCCGCCGTCCGCCCCGCGGATGCCGCCGAGGGCGTTGTCGAACGTGGCCGCGGGCATCTCGATCTTCCCGCCGGGGAACTCGAGCGTGTGGGCGCCGAAGTCGTCGACGTGGGCGGTCACCGTGTTGAGGTCGACGCCCCAGTCATCGAGGGCCTTGATGGCGGATGCCGAGTCCGTCGCCGTGAAGACCTCGATGTGCGGCGGGTCGAGCTTCGCGCCGAGGTCGAGGCCGCCGATGAGGTTGTCGAGTGAGCCCAGGCCGACCTCCCCGAGCCGCACCGCGCCGTTCACGGCGAGCGATGCCGGGTCGATCAGGTCGACCACGCGGGCCATCTTGGAGAGGACGGATGCCGCGGTCCCGGCTGTCTTCACGCCCGCGATGGCCGCGCCGGCGGGGATGAGGATCGTGCCGACATTGAAGACCGACTCGCCGAGGGCGGTGCCGGGGTCGTCGGCCCACTGATCCCATGCGATGAGGGCCTTGCCGGTGTTGAGGGCGGCTTCGTCGGCCTGCGCCTTGAAGTCGCGAATCTCCTGGGGGAGGAATCCGCCGCCGCCCAACGCCGCCATGCCCTGGTCGGCCCACAGGAGCGGGCCGAGCACGGGAGAGTTCATCACGCCCGACGCGACGAGCAGGCCGAGGCCGCCCCACGCGGCACCGTAGGCGTCGCCGGAGAACCAGTCGCCCGTGGCGGGGTTGTAGCCGAGCACGAGCGTGCCGAGGCCTTGGATGGTGCCCCCGACACCGCCGACGAGGAGGCCCTCCCAGAGGAAGTCCTTGAACACGAACTTCGCGGTGGCCTCACCGCAGCCCTCGGATCGCTCGACGGGAGCACCCCACGGCATCTCGGTGCCTTCGGGGATCTCGCTCAGCCCGTAGCCGAGCGGATCGTTCTCCGATTCGTACGCGTGCAGGGGCGACGCGCCGTAGAGGGCGCGGATCTTGTTCGCCGCCGTCCGCTCGGCATCCCACAGGGCCACCTGCTGCGCGTTGACCTGCGCGATGAGGTCGTTGTTGCGGTCGACGTACTCCTGGACCTCGTGCCACTCCTTCGTGACGCTGCGGTACTGCGGGATGTCGGTCGCCGGGCTGGTCGTGTCGGTGGCGCCGTAGGCGTTCCATGAGCCCGAGTAGCCCTGCGCGCTGATGTAGGCGGGGTTGAGCTCCCGCACCGAGACGCCGCCGTCGATCTCGGTGCGAAACGCCTCCGCCTGCAGGCGGAGCGCGTCCAATTCGGCTTTGATGGGCCGCACGTCCGCTGCGAACTGCTGCAGCGCACCCGAGACGGTCTCGAGGTTGTCGCCCGCCGTCGTCGCCTGAGACGACACCGGCTGCATGAGCCTCAGGAGCGTCCCCGACTCGGGCGCCTCATAGACCCCGGCCATGCCCTGCCATTTGAGGTGCACACCCGAACCGTTGTCGCGCACCGCCCCGGCGATCGTGCCGATCGTCGACGCGTTCGCGTCGATCGCATCGGGATCGATGTCCTTACCCGGAATCTGGCTCGGGTCGATGGCGGACGGCACTCACATCACCCCCGGCGGCAGGTGGRCAGGGTACACGGCGGCCACGGAGGCCGACTGCGCGTTCGCTGCCATCTCGAGGTCACCCGCGACGTACGCCTCGGTGGCTTTCACGACACCGGATGCCGCGGCGCCGATGCGGGCGCTCATGCCCTCGATGCGCGGGCCCTCCTCCTGGGTGAAGTAGGCCTGCACCGCCTCGGAGATGGCGCCGGACTGCGTCGCCGTGACGGCGCCCTGCATCGCGGGCGCCAACCCGTTCAGTGCCTCGCCCAAGGCGACCGCGTAGGTGTTGACGTCTGCCAGCACCGCCACGACCCCCGACGGCTGGATGCTCCAGTGCGTCATGGATCAGTCGCGCAGCGCGCTCAGCCGATCGACTCGACGGCCGCGCGCGCCTTGCGCAGCGCGTCCTGTGCCGACTCGTCGTTGCGCTCGAGCGAGGAGCGCAGCGTGTGGATGATGCCGCGCACCTCGGCGGCGGCGTTCTTCCAGCGCGTCTCCTTCGCACGGTAGTCCTCCGACACGCCCTCCGCGGCGTAGTCGGCCATCGCCGCCTGCACATCGCGGTCGCGCTGGTCGATCAGCGCTTCAAGCTGCGCCGCGACGCGGTTGAAGTTGTCCTGCGCGTTCTGGGATGCCGCGATGTCGTAGTCGCGACGGTCGCTCTGATTCGCCATGGTCGCCTCCCCTACTTTCCGCTGCCGAACCGGGCGGCGTCGAACGACGACCCGGCCTCGAGGCTCTGGGTCTGGTCCACCATGGCGGACTCGCCTTCGAGGAACGAGCGGTTCATGCCGCCGATTCCGCCGAGCACGCCGTCCAGCGACGCCTTCAGCTCAGCCGAGATCGCGTCGGTGCGTCCCTTGAAGCGGTCGAACGCGGCGCGACCCGCGCCCTGGAAGCGCCCTTCGAGCGGCTCGGCCGCCTCGAACAGCTGGCGAACCAGCACCGACAGGTCGTCGCTCGATCCCGAGGTCGCCTTCGTCAGCACGGTGAGGGTATCTGCGCCCATTGCGAACTTCATCCGCGTGTCATCCCTTCTCGGCGGCGAGAGGTGCGTCGCCGGATTCGACATTTGTGGAACTCAGACAGGCTAACCCAAACCCGCGAAAGGGCATGTCCCCCGAATGGGGGGTTGCGCGGCAGGCGTTCATGGGGCATCGCGCCGCTCCCAGCGCGTCGGCAGGGCGGCCGTGGTCGTCGGCAGGGCGGCGTCCTGGAGCTCCGGCGGCGCCGCGGGCGCGGCATCCTGTGCCGGCTCTTCGGTGGGGGCTGCCGCATCCGTCAACGCCGCGGGCTCGAAATGGGCGACCTGAACGAGCGCGGGACGCTCGCCGCGACGAGCGAGGCGGCCTCGTCCGGCGATCATCGGCTCGGCGTAGAGCTTGGGGAGCAGCTGACCCTCGCCGCGGTCGCCCGACATGATGAGCGCCGTGGCGCCGGTATCGCGCACGCCCTGCAGTGCGACGTCGAACATCGCGCGCGAGGCACCCGCGACGGGACGGCTGACGACGACGTTGAGCCGCAGGTCGCGCGCCGAGGCGAGGTAGGGCAGGAGTGGACGCAGGGGCTCGGCTCCGCCGGCGGCGAGGATGTCGAGGTCGTCGGCGATCACGAGGATGCGCGGACCGCCGGCGCTGCGGTCGGCCGCGCGCTTCTCGAGCTCTGCGGCGATGGACTCGGCGAGCTGGCGCGCCTGGCGCCCCGAGGTGGCGTGGCCGCCGAGGTAGTCGTCGGGGATGTCGCCGGCGAGTTCGCCGCGGGCGTCCATGAGCCCGATCACGAGCTCCTCGGGCGAGTGCCGGTCGATCGCGCCCTGGGCGAGGCCGCGGAGCACCGTCGTCTTGCCGCAGCGCGAGTCACCCAGCACCAGGAGGTGGGGGTCGCGGCCGGCGAGGTCGACCAAGGCCGGAGTCATCGTGTCCTGCCGCAGGCCCAGCGGGATCTCGTCCGGCTCGTCCAGGGCGTCGGGCAGCTCGAGGGGCGCGAGGTCCTCGGGGAGCAGACGGATGGGCGCTGCCCCTGGCCCGCCCCAGCGGGCCGCGCTCTCGCGCGCGATGCGTTCGAGGGCCTCGCCGAAATCGGCGTCGTCGACCTCCTCCAGCAGCGGCAGGGCGACCTGCGCGAAGAGCCTGTCGTCGGTCAGCACGCGCCCAGGCTCGTCGGCGCGGAGGGTCGAAGCGAGCTTGCGCGCGATCTGCGAGTCGGACGGGTCGTTGAGCTTGAGCTCCAGTCGCGTGCCGACCAGGCCCTGCAGATTGAGGCGCAGCTCGCTCCAGCGCGACAGCGTCACAACGACATGGACGCCGAAGCTTCCCCCGCGCTCGAGCAGCTGGCCGAACGGCTGCTCGAGGTCTTCGAACTCCGTGCGCAGCGCGCCGAGACCGTCCACGAGCAGCACGACGTCGGCGCTCGGCAACTCGGGGAGACGCCCGTCGGCGTGCTGGCGGCGCATGTCGGCGAGCGTGTCGAGGCCGTGCTCGCGGAAGACCCGCTCGCGCACGGCCAGCATCGCCGTGAGCTCTTCGAGCAGGCGGGAGAGCCGCTCGCGGTGACCGCGCGTCGCCACGCCGCCGACGTGCGGGAACGGCTCGATGCGGGCGAGTCCGCCCCCGGTGAGGTCCATGCCGTAGATGCTCACCTCGCGCGGTGAATGCGTGAAGGCGAGGGATGCCGCGAGCGTCCGCAGGAACGTCGACCGCCCCGACTGGGGCGCTCCCGTGATCGAGACGTGCCCGCCCGACCGGGTGAGGTCGAGCAGCCACGGCGCCTGCTGCTGGCGGCTCGGGTCGTCGAGCAGGCCGAGGGGTGCGCGCAGCCCTCCGCGGCCCTCCGTCGTCGACAGGACGCCCCCGAGCGTCAGCACGGGGGGCAGCGGCGGCAGCCAGACGGGTTTCGTGCGCACGACGCCCCGCGTGAGACGGGAGGTGGTGGCCTCGACGAGCGTGCGGCCCGTGGTGGGAGCCTCCGGCATGGCCGGCGACGCCAGCGGCTCGGCGTCGTCATCGGCGGCCCGATCGTACGGCGGCAGCTCCAGGAGCGTCGGCGCTTCGGACCGCCCAGGTCCGGCCTCCATCGGCGCGGGCACCGCGCCCGACACATAACCGGCGCGAAAGCGCGTGTAGACGGACGTGTCGACCTTGAGGTAGCCGAACCCGGGGATCGCGGGAAGGTGGAAGGCATCGGGTGTGTCGAGCACGACGGCCGACTCCGACTCCGAGAAGGTCCGCAGCCCGATGCGGTACGAGAGATAGGTGTCGAGGCCCCGCAGCCGACCGCCCTCGATCCGCTGGCTCGACAGCAGCAGGTGCACGCCGATCGACCGGCCGATGCGTCCGATCGTGAGGAGCAGCTCGACGAAGTCGGGCTCGGCCGTGAGCAGCTCGCCGAACTCGTCGATCACGAGGAACAGGTGCGGGAGGGCCGGGAGGTCCGGACGTTCGCGCCGCAGTCGGCGGTAGTGGCCGATGGATGCCGCGTTCCCGGCATCCTTCAGCAGACGCTGCCGGCGCACGACCTCGCCCTGGATGCTCGCGCGGGCGCGCTCGGTCAGCTGCGGGTCATCGGCGAGGTTGTCGATGATGCCGGCGACGTGCGGAAGGCCGGCGAACGGCGCGAAGGCTGCGCCGCCCTTGTAGTCGACGAGGATCATGCTGAGGTCGTCCGGGGAGTGCGTCAGCGCGAGACCCAGGATGAGCGTGCGCAGCAGCTCGCTCTTGCCCGAGCCGGTCGCGCCGATGCAGATGCCGTGCGGGCCCATGCCCAACTGGGCCGACTCCTTGAGGTCGAGGAGCACGGGCGCGCCGCGGTCGTCGACGCCGATCGGCACCCGCAGGAAGTCGCCGGCCGTGCGCGGTCGCCACGCCTCGGCCAGGTCGATCGCGTCCACGTCGGCGATGCCGAGGAGTTCGGTGATGTCAGGAGCGAGTGTCGTCTGCGCATCGACCGCGCTCGTCCGGCTGAGCCGCAGCCCCGTGAGTGGACGCGCGATCACGTCGAGCAGCGCCGGGGGCACGGGATCGGGGCGGRTGCCGACCACGGCGTCCGCGCCCGTGMCCGGCGTCTCGATCCGCGCCGTGCCGTCGTCAGCGAGCGTCACACGCGCCGAGACGGCAGAGGGCTCCTTCACCCGGTCGTCGACGACGTGGATGACGGTGATGCCGAGGTCGGCGAGATCCAGCGCCGAGTCCAGGCGCGGCAGCGGGGTCGCGGCATCCGTCCCCTCGTCGATGAAGATGACGAGACGCGCGGGCTTCGTGCGCCGGCCGCTGCGCCGGGTGGCGGCGGCGGAGGCGACGCGGTCGCGCAGCTCTTCGGAGAGGAGGGCCAAGAGCTCGGACAAGGTCGGCGCGATGCGCCGCGCGGCCGCCTGCCCGGGTGGCGGACTCGCCGCCGACGCGTGGGGCAGGAGGTCGAGCCCCTGCCACTCGCCGCGCGCGGCGGCGGGGACGACGGCGGCCACGTGCACGTCGTCGGGCGAGTGCAGCGCACCGATCTGCGCGGCGATCGCGCGGCACAGGCCCACGGTGTCCTCGCGTCGCCCGACGATCGAGACATGGCCCCCGCGCTCGAGGTCGAGCACCGCGGGGAGGCCCTGCGCGACACCCGCGAACTGCACGAGCCGGGTCGCGGCACCCTTCATGACGGGGTCGAACGGCTGCACGGGGTTCTGCTCGGGCGGGAGCAGCACATCGACGGCGCGGAGGTCGCCCGTGCCGATCCGCACCCGCAGGAAGTCGGCATCACCGGGGCGCCGCTCCCATCGCCGCGCGGGGTTCGCCCCGACCTCGACGAGCGTCGCGGGTGCCGGATCGAGGGCGAGCGCCTCAGCGAGGTGCGTCTCGGCGACCTCGCGTACGGCGCCGCGCTGCTCCTCGAGGTAGTCCAGGTAGCGCTCGCGCTGCACGCGTCGCTGGCGGGCGGCATTGCCGCGGGCCGTGAACGCCATGCCGAGGCCGCCGACGAGCGCGACGACGAGGATGACGGCGCCGACCACGACCATGACGGGGTTGTTGCGCAGCAGCACGATCATCGTGATCGACGAGAGGCTGCCGAGGATGGGCAGGAGCGACTGCAGCGGAAACGGCGTCGAACCCTCGCCGATCGGGGGCGGTGGAGCGAGGACGATCGGAGCGGGCGCCTCCAGGGGCTGCGTCACGCGCGCCGGCCGATGGACGATGCGGAGCGTCACCGCTCTTCCGCCTTCCGGCCCGAGAGCACCGTCGCGGCGAGCTGCAGCAGGGCGCGATGCGTGGACCGGCCGCTCGGCCGTCCCTCGCCGCGCAGTCCGCGATCGAACGGGATGCCGACGACCGGCCAGGCGTCGGACGACATCATGCGGACCACGGC